>JANNJX010000118.1:0-1663 GCA_031396005.1 Burkholderiales bacterium | reverse complement strand
GCGTGCGCGGCGGCATGGGCGTGGGCATCATCCTCTTCGGCGTGCTGATGGGCGCGACCACCGGCATCGTCGGCGCCACCATCGTCACGCTCGGCCTGCTGACGCTGCCCACGCTGATCCGCCGCGGCTACGACAAGAGCATCGCCTGCGGCGCCATCTGCGCCTCGGGCACGCTGGGCCAGATCATCCCGCCGAGCCTGATCCTGATCCTGCTGTCGGACATCATGCAGCTCTCCGTCGGCACGCTGTTCGCCGCCGCGGTCGGCCCCGGGCTGCTGCTGGCTGCGGTGTACATCGTCTTCCTGCTCGTGCTCGGCATGGCGAAGCCGGACCTGATGCCGCCGCTGCCGCGCGCCGAGCGCGATGCGGTGAGCCGGAGCCAGCTCTGGGTGCGCTTCTGGAAGGTGGTGGTGCCGCCGATCCTGCTGGTGGTGGCGGTGCTGGGCTCGATCGTCGGCGGCGTGGCGGCGCCGACGGAGGCGGCGTCGATGGGCGCGGTCGGCGCCATCCTGATCACCATCGGCGCCGGCCGCTTCAAGTGGCAGGTGCTCAAGGACGTGGCGCTCGAAACCAGCAAGATCACCGCCATCATGATGTTCATCCTGATGATGGCGCAAGTCTTCGCGCTGGCCTTTCGCGGCCTGCACGGTGAGGACCTGATCGTGCGCCTGTTCGAGTGGCTGCCCGGCGGCGTCAACAGCGACATCTGGTTCATGATGGCGCTGATCTTCGTGCTCGGCTTCTTCATCGAGTGGATCGAGATCAGCTACATCGCGGTGCCGCTGTTCCTGCCGGTGCTGATTGCGCAGGGGGTGGACCCGGTGTGGCTGGCGATGCTGATCACCGTCAACCTGCAGTCGTCGTTCCTGACGCCGCCGTTCGGCTGGGCGCTGTTCTACCTGAAGGGCGTGGCGCCGCCGGAGGTCTCGATCAAGCACATCTACAAGGGCGTCGTGCCGTTCGTCGTGCTGCAGGGCGCGACGCTGGCCCTCGTGTTCTTCTATCCGCAGATTGCGCTGTGGCTACCCAAAGCGATTGGTTGGTGAAGGAGCTTCGACATGACTGAAACCCGGCCGCCCTTGCCGCCGTTCACCGAAGAGTCCGCGACGAAGAAAGTGCGCGGCGCCGAGGACGCGTGGAACACGCGCGACCCCGAGGTCTGCGCCCGCGTCTACACCGAAGACACGCGCTGGCGCAACCGCGCCGAGTTTCCGGTGGGGCGCGAGGAGGTCAAGGCCTTCCTGCGCCGCAAGTGGGCGCGCGAACTCGACTACCGGCTGATCAAGGAGCTGTGGGGCTTCACCGGCAACCGCATCGCGGTGCGCTTCGCCTACGAGTGGCACGACGACTCGGGCCACTGGTTTCGCAGCTACGGCAACGAAAACTGGCAGTTCAACGATCACGGCTTCATGACGCGGCGCTTTGCCAGCATCAACGACCTGCCGATCGCCGCCGAGCAACGCCAGTTTCACTGGCCGCTCGGCCGGCGGCCCGACGAACACCCGGGCCTGAGTCCCTCGGCTTGTAGTGCAAACGGCGCGGCGACAATCCGCCGCATGAATTCAGACAGCGACGACACCGAACCCCTGCACCAACCCACGCTGTGGCGCGACAACGGCTGGACCGCCCGCGTCATCAAGAACAACGACGACGACGGCTGGGC
>JANNJX010000105.1:0-5398 GCA_031396005.1 Burkholderiales bacterium | reverse complement strand
GCGCCTGCATCGGGTCGTCGGGCTTGAAGCGCTCGAGGTACAAATCCTGCACATCGGGGCCGGTGTTGGTGAAGCCCCAGGCGATGTGCTCGTTCTGGCCGAGCACGACGCCCGGCAGGCCGGGCATCGTCGCGCCGGCGGACTTGAAGCCCTTCGCTGCATCGGTTGTGCCCGCGACCTCGATGCGTGCCAGGTACCACAGCGACGGCGCGGTGATCTTCAGGTGCGGGTCGTTGGCCAGCAGCGGCTGGCCGCTCGTCGTGTGCGTGCCGGCAACCACCCAGTTGTTCGAGCCGACGCCTTCGATGCCCGACGGCGGCGCAATCGCT
Source organism: Burkholderiales bacterium (assembly GCA_031396005.1). Lineage (GTDB taxonomy): Bacteria > Pseudomonadota > Gammaproteobacteria > Burkholderiales > Burkholderiaceae_C > CADEEN01. Next base: position 5,069 of record JANNJX010000105.1, on the reverse strand, counting down.
TGCAGGTGGTCGATCTGCTGCGCCGACAACGCGCTGAGCGAACCGCCCAGCTTCAGCGAACGCATCAGCGCCGCGTAGTCGGCCGTGGCCAGCGGCGCCTCGCCCGGATACGGCGGCAGCAGTTGATTGATGCGATCCACCGGCAGCGTCAGCGCCAGTCGCGCGCGCAGCAACTCGGTGCTCCAGTTGCCGCCCAGGTCCCACGCCATCATGATTGCCCAGGCCAGGCTGTCGACCGGCGTCCAGTCTTCGAGCGGCACGCCCAGGATCAGCATCTCCGGCGGCCGGGCCAACAGGTGCTGGCGTTGCCAGGCGTTGATGCCGGCCGCATAGGCCTGCAACACACGCTTCGATTCATCGCCGAGCTGCGCCCATTGCGCCTGCGCGGCGCGGCGCACGCCGAGCGCGCGCAGGAACTTGTCGTTGTCGAGGGCCGAGCGGCCGAAGGCTTCAGCCAGCCGTCCGCTGCCGATGCGGCGGTGCGTCTCGAGTTGCCACAAGCGGTCTTGCGCATGCACGAAGCCGAGGCCGAACGCTGCGTCTTCGACACTCGCCGCGCGAATCGTCGGGATGCCGCGCTCGTCGCGCTCGATGCTCACCGCCGCGTTGATGCTGCCCACGCGCAGCACGCCGTCGTGCGTTGGCGTCGCCCGCCACAAGTAAACCGCAAGTGCAGCCAGCGCGAGCAGCGCCGCCATCGCCAGCGCGATGACCAGGCGGCGCAGCCAGCGCATCATCTGCCGAGGTAGTCGCCCTTGCCCACCTCGACGCCGGCGTGCCGCAGCAGCGCATACGCGGTGGTGGCGTGGAAGAAAAAGTTCGGCAGCGCCGCTTCCTTGAGATACGCCTCGCCCTTGAACTTGAGCGCATCGCCGCTGCGCATCGGGATCGTGATCTCGCGGCCTTCGCTGCCGTCGACCTGCGAGGCCGGAATGGTCTTCACGTAGTCGATCGTTTTCTGGATGCGCGCGCGCAGTTCGGCCACGGTCACTTCGTTGTCATCCCACTTCGGCACGTCCAGGCCGGCCAGACGCGCCATCGTGCCCTTGGCGAAGTCGCAGGCCACCTGCACCTGGCGCGTGAAGTTCAGCATGTCGGGCGCCAGGCGCAAGCCGAGGTAGTTGGCCGCGTCGAACTTGCGCGCGGCGGCGTGGGCCTCGGCCTTGTCGAGCCAGTTCAGCATATTGCCGAGCATCTTGATGAAGATGGGCGCGCTGGCCGAGTGCATCGAAATCGACATCTGAGTTCCCTTGTTTGCCGAATGTGGCGAGAGATGGTATCGCGCAAGGCAGAATGACGCCCGCGATGAACATCATCATCCTCGACGACTACCAGGACGCGGTGCGCAAGCTGAAGTGCTCGGCCAAGCTCGAGCGCCTGCAGGCCAAGGTCTTCACCAACAACGTCAAAGGCATCGGCCAACTCTCGGTGCGCCTGCGCGATGCGGAAGTGCTGGTGCTGATCCGCGAGCGCACCGCTTTTCCGCGGCAGTTGTTGGAGAAGTTGCCGAAGCTCAAGCTGCTGGCGCAGACCGGCCGCGTCGGGCCGCACATCGACGTCGAGGCCTGCACCAAGCTCGGCATCGCGGTGGCCGAAGGCGTCGGCGACCCGACCGCTCCGGCCGAGTTGACGTGGGCGCTGATCATGGCGGCGATGCGCCGTGTGCCGCAGTACATCGGCAACCTGAAGCATGGCGCGTGGCAGCAGTCGGGCCTGAAGTCCGCGGCGATGCCGCCGAACTTTGCGCTCGGCATGCGCCTGTCGGGCAAGACACTGGGCATCTGGGGCTACGGCCGCATCGGCCAGCGTGTAGCCAGCTACGGCCGCATCTTCGGCATGAAGGTGGTGGTGTGGGGACGCGAAGCTTCGCGCGAGAAGGCCGCGGCCGACGGGCACACGGCAGCAACGAGCCGCGAAGCGTTCTTCGAGCAATGCGACGTGCTGTCGATGCACCTGCGCCTGGTGCCCGAGACGCGCGGCGTCGTCACGCTCGAAGACCTGGTGCGCATGAAATCGACGGCGCTGTTCGTCAACACCTCGCGCGCCGAGTTGGTTGTCGAGAACGCGCTCGTCTCGGCGTTGAACCGCAGCCGGCCCGGCATGGCCGCGGTGGACGTGTTCGAGAGCGAGCCGATCCTGCAAGGCCACCCGCTGCTGCGTCTGGAAAACGCGGTCTGCACGCCGCACATCGGCTATGTCGAGATCGACACCTACGAGCAGTATTTCGGCGCCGCGTTCGACAACGTCGTCGCCTTCGTCAATCAGCAGCCGACGAACATCGTCAACCCCGAGGCACTCAAGGTGATGCGTTGAGCGCGGCGCAAGCGCCACGCTCCGCGACTGATCTCTTCTGGGCCTTCACCTCGCTCGCCCTGCAAGGTTTCGGCGGCGTGCTGCCGGTGGCGCAGCGCGAGCTGGTCGACAAACGCGGTTGGCTGACGCGCGAAGAGTTCGCCGAGACGCTGTCGGTGGGCCAGGTGCTGCCCGGGCCCAACATCGTCAACATGGCGCTGATGATCGGCGACCGCTACTTCGGCTGGCGCGGCGCCTTCGCCGCGCTGGCCGGCATCCTCGCCGCGCCGCTGGTGATCGTGCTCGTGCTGGCCACGCTCTACGCGCGGGTCGCCGCCACGCCGATGGCCGCCGGCGCCATCCGCGGCATGGGCGCGGTGGCGGCCGGGCTGATCTTCGCCATGGCGATCAAGCTCGCGCCGACGCTGAAGACCAACCCGCTGCCTCTCGCGCTGTGCGCTGCCGCCACGCTGGCCACCTGGGCGCTCGTCGGCGGCTGGCGCGTGCCACTGGCATGGGTCGTGCTCGGTCTGGGTGGTGCGATGGTGGTGTTTGCTGCGTGGTGGCTGCACCGCAAAAAATGAGCGCCCCTGGCTCACTGCGTTCGCGTCCCCCGAGGGGAGCGTCGTCGCCCTGGGGCGGCCCGGCAGCGACGACATGAACACTTTTTCGTCGGCCGACTGGTGGCCGCTGTTCGCGCACTTCCTTGCGATGTCGATGCTCGCCGTCGGCGGCGCGCTGGCGACGACGCCCGAGATCCAGCGCTACGTCGTCGAGCAACGCGGCTGGCTCGACGATGCGCAGTTCAGCGCCTCCATCGCGCTGGCGCAAGCGGCGCCGGGGCCCAACTTGCTTTTCGTGCCGGTGCTCGGGCACGCCATCGCCGGCCTGCCGGGTGCGCTCGTGGCGCTGGCCGGCATGCTGCTGCCGAGCACGACGCTGGCGCTGTTCGTCTCGCGCTGGGGCCGCAAGCGCCGCAACACGCTCGGCGTGCGCGCCTTCGTCGCCGGCATGGCACCGGTGACGATCGGGCTGCTGGCGGCCGCCGGCGCCGTGCTCGCCGCGCCGCTGGCGACGCACATCGGCGCGGTCGTGCTGATGGCGGCGACTGTGCTGGTGTCGGCAACGACGAAGATCAGTCCGGTATGGTTGATCGCGATCGGCGCGGCGCTCGGCGCTGCGGGAGGCGTGTAGGCCGCTAAAGCCGAGTCGCGCCTTGCATGAAGTCGTTTTCTTGGCGTTTGCGCAGGCGGCTGAGCAGCGCGCGATGCAGTCTCGGCAACAGCGCTTGCGGCGCATCGAGCGGCAGGCTGCTCTGCACGATCGACGCCAGCGCCGGCAACGCGGCCCGCAGGCGCTGCACGAACGTGTCCCTGAACTCATCCATGCGCAGCGAGCCATGCCAATGCAGCAGCACGGCGCGGTCGTACTGCGACGGTGGATAGAGCGCCTCGTACATCGGCTCGGCGTGGAAGTTGTAGTTCGGCTCGAGTGCGGCACAACCGCCGCGCCACGACGCCGCGGTGATGGAGAAGATGATCTGCTCGTGCAGGAACATCGTCGGGTCGTCCTTGGGCATCACGCGCAGCGCGTAGAGTTTTTCGAACAGTTCGAGATAGCGCTGCGCAAAACCCGAGCCGCGGTGGAAGCGGAAGACGCCGGAGTTGAATTGCAGGCGGATGCGCTTGCCGCTCGGGCCGGCGCTGCTGAACGGCTGGCTGTCGATGCCCGCGCCGCTGGCCAGCGCCTGCCAGAACGGCTCGAAGCGGTCGCCCGCGCCGCTGCTGACGGGGCCCAACTCCTCGACGCAGGCCAGCACCTCGTGCGCGTCGTGCGCATCTTGGACTGGGGCATCGAGCGCGCTCGGCTCGCTGACGACGAGCACATCGCCATCGAGCCAGAGCACGTGTTTGGTCGTCGCCAGCTCGTCGGCGATGACAGCGGCGTGCGGCTTGTTGGCAAAGCCGAGCCAGTCGAAGCGATGCCGCAGCGCTCGCTCGACGTAGCGCACGCCGAGCTGATCGAACTCGCGCCGCGTGCTCGCGGCCACCCGCGGTCCGGCGCGCGGTGCGATCGCCAGCACTGGGCACTGCGCGAAGCGCCCGCCGAAAGCGCGCAGGCTGCGCACCATCAGCAGCACTTCGGGCTCGAGCCGGCCCGACTCGATGCAGGTGTAGACCGTCGTGTCGCTGCTGCTGCTCATCGGCTGCGCTGCCGCACCACCTCGTACAGGCACACACCGGCAGCCACCGAAACGTTCAGGCTTTCGACCGCGCCGGCCATCGGAATCTTGACCAACGCATCGCAGGTATTGCGCGTCAACTGGCGCAGGCCTTTGCCTTCGGCGCCGAGCACCAGCGCCAGCGGGCCGGAGAGGTCGATGTCGTAGAGCGTCTGCTCGGCATCGTCGGCCAGGCCGATCACCTTGACGTCGCGCTCCTTCAACTCGACGAGCGCGCGCGAGAGGTTGGTCACCATCAGGTACGGCACCGTCTCCGCGGCGCCGCTGGCGACCTTGGCCACCGTGGCGTTGAGCCCCACGGCATGGTCCTTCGGCGCGATCACCGCCTGCACACCGGCGCCGTCGGCCACGCGCAAACAGGCGCCGAGGTTGTGCGGGTCGGTCACACCGTCGAGCGCGAGCACGAGCGGCGGTCTGCCGGCTTCATCGAGGATGTCGTCGAGCGAATGGCGCGCCGGCAATCGCAGGGCGAGCGCGACCACTCCCTGATGGCGGTCGTTGCCGGCGAGTTTGGACAGGCGCGCGTCGTCGCTGT
>JANNJX010000064.1:0-3834 GCA_031396005.1 Burkholderiales bacterium | reverse complement strand
TTCAAGTACTCGAACCACGGTTACGGCTTGCTCGGTCTGGCCATCGAGCAGATCAGCGGCGAGCCGTATGTCGATTGGGTCGCGCGCGAGATCGTCGCTGCCGCGGGCTTGGAAGAAACATCGCCCGACGTGCAGGCGCTGACCGCGCGCGCCAAGCTCGCATCGGGCCACAGCGCGAAGCACCCGCTCGGCAAGCGCGTTGCCATCGACGTCGGCATGAGCACGCACGCGCTCGCATCGGCCACCGGGTTCATCAGCACGGCAGCCGATCTGGCGCGCTTCTTCGCCGGCCTCGCGCCCGACGCGCGCAGCAGCGTGCTATCGGCAGCGAGCCGGCGCGAGATGACACGCCGCCAGTGGCGCAGCGAGCACGACAGCGGTGCGCGCTGGTACGGCCTGGGCACGATCGCAGCCACGACGGGCGCCTGGGATCACGTCGGCCACAGCGGCGGCTTCCCCGGCGTGATCACGCGCACCGCCTGCGTGCCGAAGCACCAGCTCGCGGTATCGGTGCTGACCAATGCCGCTGACGGCCTGTCGCACCAATGGCTCGACGGCGCGCTGCACGTGATGCAGGCCTTCGAGAAGCACGGCGCACCGTCGCGACGAACTGCGCGCTGGAGCGGCCGCTTCTGGAACCTGTGGGGCGCATTCGATCTGCTGCCGATGGGCAGTTCGCGCGTGCTGCTCGCCAACCCCGGGCTGGCGAACCCGCTGCTCGATGCGAGTCAGATCGACGTCACGGGCACCGACCGCGGCATGGTCACCCTTGGCGGCGGCTTTGCAAATCATGGTGAGCCGGTGCGCATCGAGCGCGATGCGCGCGGGCGTGTTCGGAGCGTCTGGCACGGCGGCATGCGGCTCGACACCGAAGCCGCGGTGCGCACAGCGCTCGTCAAACGCTCTGGCTGACCACGCGCACCCGGCTCCTCACCGAGTTGGCGATGAAGCACTCTTCGTGCGCCTGGTGGTGCAGCGCATCGAGCGCCTCGGGCGTCGGGCCGCGGTCGGCGGCGAACGTCACCCTCGGCCGCAGCGTCACTTGCGACAGCCACAGCTTGCCGGCGCCGTTCTTCGTCATCACGCCCTCGGCTGCATCGCTGTAGCGGTCCACCACATGTCTGGCCTTGGCGGCGAGCGAGAGGAACCACAGCATGTGGCACGAGGCGACCGCCGCGACGAGCATCTCTTCGGGATCGACCGCGCTCGGGTCGGACCAGGGCAGCGGCACGGACGACACGGCCGAAGACGCCGCGATGACGGCACCACCGTCGAAGCGCAGTTCGTGGCGGCGGCTGTAGCGCTGGTCGGTGAAGGGGGTGCCGGCATCGCGTTGCCACTGCACGTTGGCGCTGTAGGTGTGACTCATGGTTTGATCTCCAGGAATTCCAGCACCGGCGCGAGGCTGCGCACCGGGTCTTCTTCTTGAGGCACATGGCCCAGGCCGTCGAGCACGACGACGCGAGCGCCTCGGATGTCGGCCGCAAAGCGTTGGGCGGTGGCGGCGGGGATGAGTTGGTCGGCGCCGCCCCACAGCACCAGCGTCGGTTGCGTGATCGCCTTCAATCGCTCGACCGCCGCGCCCGGCTCGAGCTGCTGCGCGCGCAGACCGATGGCGCGTCGATTACCTTCGCGCAACGTCAGTTCGTAGTAGCGATCGACCAGCGCTTCGCTGATGCGCGAATCATCGCCATAGACGTTGGCCACGCTCGCCGCCACCAACGCGCGCGGCAGCAGGTGCTCGCCGATGCGATTGGCCAACGGGATGCGTGCGATGCGAAAGCCCAGCGGCACCGAGCCCGGCGTGAAGTCGTGTCCCGACGCGTCGATCAGCAGCAGCCGCGTGAAACGCGACGGTGCGAGCGTCACCGCGCGCCAGGCGACCTCGCCGCCGAGCGAGTTGCCGCCGATGACGGCGCTGTCGATCTTCAGTGCATCGAGCACGTCGAGCACGAAGCGCGCGTACGTGTCGCCACGGTAGTCGTCGGCCGCGTAATGACCGGTGAAAGGGCCGGTGAGACCGAAGCCCGGCAGGTCGAAGGTGACGATCCGCCGCGTCTTCTTCAACGTGCGCACCCAGCCTTCCCAGGTGTGCAGGCTGGCGCCGGTGCCGTGCAGCAGGACGATCGGCGACGTATCGATGCGCGGGCCTTCGTCGCGCAGGTGAACGATCTGTCCCTTGACGTCGATGAAGTCCGACGGCGGCGGCGCCCAGCGCGCGACGAGCGATTGCACCGGGCGGTCGGGCGCGCGCGCCAGCGGGATGGCGAGCGCCGTCAGCATCAGCAGCAGGCCGAACAGTTTGAGCAAGCGCTGCTTCATTCCGCCAGGCCTTGCAACTGCGGATCGAGCGATTCACGCTCATCGAAGACAAAACACCGGCCGTGCCAATGCGGCGCGTCGCGCATCGTTTCCAGATACCGCAGGATGCCGCCGTCGAGCTGCCAGACGTTGGCCACACCGGCACCCTGCATCGCCAGCGCCGCCTTCTCGCAGCGGATGCCGCCGGTGCAGTAGGTGACGACGGTGCGGCCCTGCAACGCGTCGCGGTGCGCGGCGAGCGCGGCGGGGAAGTCGGAGAACTTCGACAGCCGCCAATCGAGCGCGCCGTCGAAGGCGCCATGTTCGAGTTCGAAAGCGTTGCGCGTGTCGAGCATCACCAGCGCGCGGCCGTTGTCGTCGTGACCCTGGTCGAGCCAGCGCGCCAGCGTCGCCGCATCGACGACCGGCGCGCGGCCGACAGCCGGCTGCACCTGCGGCTGGTTCATGCGGATGATCTCGCGCTTGACCTTGACGCGCAGAAAACGAAACGGCTGCTGCGCGCTCCAGTTTTCTTTCGCGTCGAGCGCTGCAAAACGCGCGTCTTCGCGCAACTGCGCCAGCCAGCCGCGCAGCGCCGGCTCATCGCCGGCGAGAAACAAGTTGATGCCTTCGGGGGCCAGGATCACCGTGCCGCGCAGGCCCGCGGCGTGCGCCAGGGTGTGAAGTCGGTCGCGCAAGGCGGCGGCATCGGTCACTTCGACGAAGCGATAGGCACTAAGGTTCAAGCATCGGTCTGCCACGCCGAAATTCTACGAACTGCCTACTCTTGCCACCGAAAACCATGGACCGCGACGCGTCCTCGCCCTCTGCCACCACTGGCCTCGTGCTGATGGGCGGCGGCGCGCGCGCGGCCTACCAGGTCGGTGTGTTGCGCGCTGTGGCGCGTTTGCGCCGCGAGGTCGGCGCGCCGCGGCGCAACCCGTTCGGCATCATCGCCGGCACCTCGGCGGGCGCCATCAACGCCGCCGCGCTGGCCTGCCAGGCCGACCGCTTCGACGAGGCGGTGGCCGCGGTGGCACGGGTCTGGCATGGCTTTCACGCCGAGCAGGTCTACCGTGCCGATGCGTTCGGCGTCGTGCGCTCCGGTGCGCGCTGGCTGACGATGCTCTCGCTCGGCTGGGCGCTGCGGCGCTGGCGGCGGTCGGACCCGCGCTCGTTGCTCGACAACGCGCCGCTGGCCGAGTTGCTGTTGCAGGTCGTCGACTTCGATCGCTTGCCGGCACTGCTCGAACAAGGGCACATCGACGCGCTCGCCGTCACCGCGTCGAGCTACTCGAGCGGCCAGCACGTGACGTTCTGCCAGACGGCGCGGCCGTTCGAGCCGTGGCTGCGCTCGCAGCGCACTGCCGTGCCGGCGCAGATCGGTGCCGGTCATCTGCTGGCCTCGTCGGCGATTCCGTTCGTTTTCCCTGCGCGGTCTCTCGACATCACGGGTGCATGCGAATGGTTCGGCGACGGCTCGATGCGCCAGTCGGCGCCGATCTCGCCGGCCATTCACCTCGGCGCCGAGCG
>JANNJX010000050.1:0-5441 GCA_031396005.1 Burkholderiales bacterium | reverse complement strand
CATCGCCGCCGACCAGATCTGGCCGATCGGGTTGGCGAGCTGTTTGCCGGCGATGTCCGGCGCCGAGCCGTGCACCGGCTCGAACAGGCTCGGCCACTCGCGCGTCGGGTTCAGGTTGGCCGACGGCGCGATGCCGATCGTTCCGGTGCAGGCCGGGCCGAGGTCAGACAGGATGTCGCCGAACAAGTTGCTGGCGACAACGACGTCGAACGCCTGAGGCCGCTGAACGAAGTGCGCCGTCAGGATGTCGATGTGAAAGCGATCGACCGCAACCCCTGGATACGCCTTGCTCATCTCGGCCACGCGCTCGTCCCAGTACGGCATGGTGATCGAGATGCCGTTGCTCTTGGTCGCCGACGTGAGCTTCTTGCGTGGCCGCTTCATCGCTTCTTCGAAGGCGAATCGCAGCACGCGATCGACGCCGATGCGCGACATCACCGTCTCCTGGATCACGATTTCGCGCGGCGTGCCTTCGTACATGCGCCCGCCGATGCTCGAGTACTCGCCCTCGGTGTTCTCGCGCACGATCAGCATGTCGATGTCGCCGGGCTTGAGCGCCTGCCCGTTGCGGTCCACCAGCGGCGAGCGGATGCCGGGCATCAACTTGGCCGGGCGCAGGTTGACATACTGGTCGAACTCGCGGCGAAATTTCAGCAGCGAACCCCAGAGCGAAATGTGGTCCGGCACGATGTCCGGCCAGCCGACGGCGCCGAACAACACCGCGTCCATCGGCGCGAGCTGCTCCTTCCAGTCATCGGGCATCATCTTGCCGTGGCGGGCGTAATGGTCGCAGGCGGCGAAGTCGAAGCGATGCAATTCGAGGCCGATGTCGAATCGGCTGGCCACGGCTTCGAGCACCCGCACGCCTTCGGGCATGACTTCCTTGCCGATGCCGTCACCGGCGATGACGGCGATGCGATGGGTCTTTTTCATGCGTGGTCTCCGGCAAAGAACTGGTGAATCTCTTCGAGCAACGCGGCCGGCTGCTCCTCGGCGATGTAGTGGCCGCAGTCGAGCGCGCGACCGCTGACTTGCGTGGCCACGTCGCGCCACAGCGCCATCGGGTCGAAACAGCGGCCGACCACCCCGTGCGCACCCCAGAGCACGCGCAGCGGCATCCGCAGCCGGTGGCCGGCGCTGCGGTCGGCACGGTCGTGTTCCAGGTCGATCGTCGCCGAGGCTCGGTAGTCCTCGCAGACCGCCGTCGCGCTGCCGGGGAGGGCGAGGCAACGCTCGTACTGGGCAAAAGCCTCGGGCGCGAACGGGCCGAGCCCGGCGAAGCGCTGCCCCATGCCTTCGCGAATCCACGCTGCGCTGTCGACCTCGATCGAGCGCTCGGGCAGCGGCGCCGGCTGGATGAGAAAGAACCAATGCCAGTAGGCACGGGCGAAAGCCTCGGTCGTGCCTTCGTACATCGCCAATGTCGGTGCGATGTCGAGCAGCATCAGGCGCGACACGGCGTGCGGGTGATCGAGTGCGAGGCGGTGAGCGACACGCGCGCCGCGGTCGTGCGCGCAGACGGCGAAGCGCTCATGGCCGTTGGCGCGCATCACCGCCACCGCATCCGCCGCCATCGCGCGCTTGCTGTAGAGGGCATGGTCGGCGCTGGCCGGCAGGCGAGAGGAGTCGCCGCGGCCACGCAGGTCCATCGCCACGACGGTGAAGCGCGCGGCCAGCGCCGGTGCGACGCGATGCCACATCGCATGCGTCTGCGGGTGGCCGTGCAGCAGCAACAGCGGCGGGCCGCTGCCGGCCGAGCGCACGCGCAGCGTCACGCCGTCATGGCCGATGTCGCGGCTGTCGAAATCGTCGAGCATGAGCGATTGTCACCCTGCGCGCACCACCAGCGCCACGCCGACAGCGGTGAGCGCGATGCCGCCCAGGACCTGCGCCGACAGCGGCTCGTTGAACAACAGCCAAGCCATCACCGCGGTGCAGGGCGGCACGAGGTAGAGCAGGCTCGTTACCTTGGCCGCCGCGCCGCGCTGGATCAGCAGGTAGAGCATCGAGCTGCCGCCGAGTGTGAGCACGAAGACCGACCAGGCCAACGCACCGACCAGTTCGGCATGCAGATTCCACGCACCGGATTCGAGCAGCGCCAGCGGCGCCGTCACGACGAAGGCTGCCGCGAGTTGCACCGTGTTGGCGGTGCGCACGTCGCACGGAGCGACGAAACGCTTCTGGTACAGCGTGCCGACCGTGATCGACAACAGCGCGAACACGGCCAACACGAGGTTCACACCTGTGATCTCACCGACGCCCAATTTGTGGCCCACGACCAGCATCAGCCCGCCGAAGCCGAGCAGCAGGCCGAGCCACTGCCGGCGCGCGATGCTGTGCGCGCCTTGCGTCAGCGACAGCCAGACGGCGGTCAGCACAGGCTGCAAGCCGACGACCAGCGCCACCGTGCCGGCGCCGATGCCGGTCTTGACCGCCGCCCACACGCCGCCGAGGTAGCCCGCATGCATCAGCACGCCAGCCACGGCCAGGTGCCCCCACTGCGCGCGCCCCTGCGGCCACGCTGCACGAGCCAAGGCGATCCAGACGCCGAACGCCAGCACCGACAGCGCATAACGCAACGCCAGAAAACCGAGCGGCGGCGCATGCGGCATGCCGTAGCGCGCGACGATGAAACCCGTGCTCCAGATGAGCACGAAGACCGCCGGCATCGCGGCGAGCAGCCGCGCACCGTCAGCGGACCCTGGCACGGATCTCCGGCAAGGCTTTCTGCAGGTAATAGACCATCGACCAGACGGTGAGGACCGCCGCGATGATCAACAGGCCGTTGCCCCACATCCGCGTGTTGACCAAGCCGAACAGCTGCCCGTCGTAAAGCAGGAACGGCAGCGCCACCAACTGCGCCACCGTCTTCAACTTGCCGAGCATGTGCACCGCCACACTGCGGCTGGCGCCGATCTGGGCCATCCACTCGCGCAACGCCGAAATCGCGATCTCGCGGCCGATGATGACGAAAGCGACCAACGAATTGACGCGGCCGAGCTCGAGCAGGATCAGCAGCGCGGCGCAGACCAGGAACTTGTCGGCCACCGGGTCGAGAAAGGCGCCGAACGACGACGTCTGGTTCAACCGGCGCGCCAGATAACCGTCTGCCCAATCGGTCAGCGCGACGACGATGAACGAAACGGTGGCAATCAGATTACGCGTCGCCGGCTCCACCGGGAGGTAGAAGATGCCGATGATCAGCGGGATGGCGACGATGCGCGCCCAGGTCAGCAGCGTCGGCAGGTTGAAGAACATCGAGCGATGGTAGCTGCTGGTTCAGTCCAGCGAACGGGGCTTGAACTTGCGGTCTTCGCGGAACAGGAACACCTCGCTGAAGCGCCACGGCTGCGGCAGGTGCGACATGTCGCCGAACGGCCCTGCACGCCGCACCGCGTCGATGGCGAGCTGCACCGTGTCCTCGGCCTGGGTCGGTGCGCGCTGCACGCGCACGTTGCGCACACTGCCATCGCGGTTCAGGTCGATCTCCAGCACCGGAATCGCCAGCAGCGGCTCCGGCACGAGGCCGCTGTAGGTGCCGTTGGGGTTGGCCGCGATGATGCGCCGGCCGACGTTGGCGCGGTAGTCGTCCCACGCACGCGCTTGCGACGAGCCGGAACCATAAGAAGGGAATTGCATGGCGGAGTCCGATGACGAAGAGCGACGCGAAGAACAAGCGGCCATCATCACCGCAGCGCAAATGACCATGGCCACGGCGCGGCTGCGCCGGTGGTTTCGAGAATCAATGCAGAACACGATAGATCTCCTCGGCCAGGGATCTCGAGATGCCATCGACGCTGGCCAGGTCATCGACGCTCGCATGGGTCACGCCGCGCACGCCGCCGAAGCGTTGCAACAGCCGCGCCCTCTTCTTCGGGCCCACGCCCGGAATGTCTTCGAGCGTGCTGCCGCCCGTGCGAACGCTGGCGCGCTTGGCGCGCATGCCGGTGATGGCGAAGCGGTGCGCCTCGTCGCGGATCTGCGCCACCAGCATCAGCGCCGCCGAGTCGTGGCCGAGGGACACTTTCTCGCGGCCGTCGGCGAACACCAGTTCTTCGAGGCCCACCTTGCGGCCCTCACCCTTTTCGACGCCGACGATCAGCGACAAATCGAGGCCGAGTTCGGCAAAGACCTCGCGCGCCATCGCCACCTGGCCGCGGCCGCCATCGACGAACACCAAGTCCGGCAGACGCACGCTGTCGCCACCGGCGGCCAGCGCCTCGGCGAGCTTGGCGTAGCGGCGCATCAACACCTGGCGCATTGCGGCGTAGTCGTCGCCGCCGGTGATGCCGTCGATGTTGTAGCGGCGGTATTGCGCGGACTGCATCTGGTGGTGCTCGAAGACGACGCAGCTTGCCTGAGTCGCCTCGCCGGCGGTGTGGCTGATATCGAAACATTCGATGCGCAGCGTGTCCAGATCGGGCAGGTCGAGGTTCAGTGCCTCGCCCAGTGCGCGCGTGCGCTCGCGCTGCGAGCCTTCTTCGGCGAGCAGGCGCGCCAGCGCCAGATCGGCGCCGTTGGCGGCCATTTCGAGCCAGATGCGGCGCTGCTCGCGCGGCTGATGCTGCGCGGACAGCTTGACACCGCTGTGCTCGGCCACCGCGTCGAGCAGCGCGGCATCGACTGCATGGCTCGTCACCAGTTGTGGGGGCACGAAACCATCGACGTAGTGTTGCGCGATGAAGGCTTCGAGGACCGCGACTTCGGGCAGGGTGCCCTCGGCCCACGACGCGGCGTCCTCGACATGTGCCGGGAAGTAAGCGCGGTCGCCGAGGTGGCGGCCGCCGCGCACCATCGCCAGATTGACGCAGGCCCGGCCACCCCGGACGCGCACCGCCAGCACGTCCACGTCACGGCTGTTCGCGCCCAGGCTGCTCTCGTCCATCGACTGCTGGTGCAGCACACGCGACAGCGAGCCGATCTGGTCGCGCACCGCCCCCGCCTGCTCGTACTCGAGCGCCTGCGCATGGCCCATCATGCGTTGCTGCAACTCGTCCAGCACCTCTTGCGTGTCGCCGCGCAGGAAGCGCTCGGTGTCGGCGACGTCGCGCGCGTAGTCCTCTGCGCCGATCAGCTTCACACAAGGCCCCGAGCAGCGCTTGATCTGGTAGAGCAGACACGGCCGTGAACGGTTGGCGAACACCGTGTCTTCGCAGGTGCGCAGGCGAAAGACTTTCTGGATGAGCTGGATCGAATCCTTCACCGCCCAGGCGCTCGGGTACGGGCCGAAGTAGCGGTGGCGCTTGTCCACCGAGCCGCGGTAGTAAGCGACTCTGGGAAACAGTCCACTCACCAGCTTGAGGTACGGATAGCTCTTGTCGTCGCGAAAGACGATGTTGAACCTCGGCGCCAGCGCCTTGATGAGGTTGTTCTCGAGCAGCAGCGCCTCGGCCTCGCTGCGCACCACCGTCGTCTCCAGCCGCGCGATGCGGCCGACCATG
>JANNJX010000049.1:0-2097 GCA_031396005.1 Burkholderiales bacterium | reverse complement strand
TGGTGGTGCTGCCGATGTCGACCAGCAGCGCATCGCCTTCGGCATGCTGCATCGCGCAGTGCAGCGCCGTCGCCAGCCAGTTGGCCGAGGCCACATGGCGCCACTGCGCCGCCACGTCCCCGGCGCCGCACCAGCCGGCATCGCCGGCGAAGAAGTGCAGCGTGCGCGGCGCGAAAGTGCTCGCCAGTGCCGCGGCGATGCGCTGCACGCCGTCTTCGCGGTCGGCGAACAGATCGACCATCTCGCCGCTCATCGTCACGGCATGCTCGGCGCGCTGGATCGTCGGCCAGCGTTGCTGCGCTGCCATGAGCGCATGCTGCAAATGCTCGAGGCCTTGCCAGAGCGGGCAGGGCCACTGTGCGGCGTCGATCACCTCGCCGCCGCGCAGCAGGCTGGCCTTGACATGCGCGCCGCCGATGTCCCAGCCGACGATGGCGGTGTCACTCATCGACTCACCCATCGATCAGCTCCGCGGCCAGATTGCGGCCGAGCGCGGCCGACAGCCCGACGTAGGCGCAGGTCAGGCGCGGGTTGACTTCGATCACCACCGGACCTCGGGTTTCGTGCCGCACCAGATCGACGCCGACGAAGCCGCGCAAGCCGGGGATCGCGCGCACCACGTCACGTGCAATGCGCGCAAAGGCTTCGTCGCGCGACGCCTCGCGGTCGAGCGACACGCCTTCGAACGACACGCAGCCCTGTGCGTCGATGGCCATGTGCTGCCGGTTGACGCCGAGCACCTCGACATGGCCCGGCCGGCACAGCAGCGACAAACTCATCGCCGCGCCTTCGACCCAAGGCTCGATCACCATCGATGGGCCGGCTTGGTCACGCGCTGCGCTCAGATCGGCGTGCAGTTGCGTCTGCGCGGCACCAGCACCGTCGTCGGGCTTGGTGACCCAGCGCTGCGTGGACTTGTCGCCGGCAAACGCCAGCGGCGTCGGCAC
Source organism: Burkholderiales bacterium (assembly GCA_031396005.1). Lineage (GTDB taxonomy): Bacteria > Pseudomonadota > Gammaproteobacteria > Burkholderiales > Burkholderiaceae_C > CADEEN01. The sequence goes on along the minus strand of JANNJX010000049.1, from coordinate 1,150 downwards.
GCCCTGCGCGGCGAGCCGTTCTGCCGTGGCGCGCTTGCTGCTGGCCACCGCGATCGAAGCGGCATCGCAGCCCCGCCAGCGCAACGGCGGCACGATGCTTTGCAACTGCGCGAGCACGCCCGCAGTCTCCGGCGCGACGAGCCACACGGCGTCGTGCAGCGCTGCCTGGCGGGCGACGAACGCTGCCGGCGATTCACCGCTCGACGCTTGCACGCCGACAGCGCCGCCGGCCAGCGTGCGCGTCCGCACACAGGTTGCCGCGCTGACGCGGCAGCCTTCGATGCGCAGCAGGTCGGCCACCATCGCATCGCGCATCGACACGCCCATCGCCAGCATCGCGTCGCCGTGGAACTCGCCACCCGCGCTGAGATACTCATAGACCCAGATCCGCTTCATCGATTGGCTGCTGCCCCCTCTTGTCCGTCCATCGTTCGCATGAATCTCGTTCCCGTCGTCGACCTGATGCAAGGCCAGGTGGTGCGCGCGCAGCGCGGTCAGCGTGCGTCGTACCGGCCGATCGTCTCCGCGCTGTGTGCAGGCGCCGATCCGGCGACGGTGGCACATGCGCTGGCAATGCATTGCGCCGCGCGGCAACTGTACGTGGCCGATCTCGACGCGCTGCAAGGCCAGGCCGCGCAGATCAGCGCGCTGCGCGACATCCTGCGTGCGCTGCCGGAGGCCGAGCTCTGGCTCGATGCCGGCTTTGCCGATGCCGCCGCGGCCGCAGCGCTGCGCGAGCAACTGGGCAACGACGCCGAGCGCGTGGTCTGCGTCTTCGGCAGCGAATCATTGCGCTCGCGCCAGGCCCTCCAGGGCTTGGCGTCGTCGCCGGGCGCCGTGCTCTCACTCGACCGCCGCGACGGTCGGCCGCTCGACCCGGCCGGCTGCTGGGAGCTGCCAGCACTGTGGCCCGCTCGTGTCATCGTGATGACGTTGGAGCGCGTCGGCGCCGATGTCGGCCCGGACCTCGAGACGCTGCGCAGCGTGCAAGCTTGTGCGCCCGGTGCGTCGCTGATCGGCGCCGGCGGCATCCGCGACGCCGATGACCTGGAGCGAGCTCGCGCCGCAGGTGCGTCGGCCTGGCTCGTCGCCAGCGCGTTGCACGACGGCCGTCTGCCGGCCTCGGACCGGAAGTGACGCGGCACGTTGC
>JANNJX010000003.1:0-3106 GCA_031396005.1 Burkholderiales bacterium | reverse complement strand
GGTTTCGTACTCGTCGACGTTGGCCGGGAAACGGTCGCAGAAGTCTTCGATGAAGTCGAGCAACGAACCCTGGCGGTTGTCGTTGAGCGCATCGATCGCCTTCTGGTTCTTGATGCGCGAGACCTTGTATTGCGGCATCTGTGCCGGCAGGTCGCGATACACGCCGCCCGGGCGGAAGTACGCCGCGTGCATGCGCGCGCCGGACACCGCCTCGTACATGTCGAAGATGTCTTCGCGCTCGCGGAAGCAATAGATGAGGATGTTCATCGCCCCGCAGTCGAGGCCGTGCGCACCGAGCCAGAGCAGGTGGTTGAGGATGCGCGTCAGCTCGGCGAACATGACGCGGATGTACTGCGCGCGCTCGGGCACGTCGATGCCCATCAGACGCTCGATCGCCAGGCAGTACGCGTGCTCGTTGGCCATCATCGACACGTAGTCGAGGCGGTCCATGTACGGCAGGCTCTGGATATAAGTCTTGCTCTCGGCGAGTTTTTCGGTGGCGCGGTGCAAGAGGCCGATGTGCGGGTCGGCGCGCTGGATGACTTCACCGTCCAACTCGAGAACCAGTCGGAGGACGCCGTGGGCCGCCGGGTGTTGCGGCCCGAAGTTCAGCGTGTAGTTCTTGATCTCTGCCATCTCAGTGCAGACCACCGTAGTTGTCTTCGCGCACGATGCGCGGCACGATCTCGCGCGGCTCGATCGTCACCGGCTGGTAGATGACGCGCTTCTGCTCGGCGTCGTAGCGCATCTCGACATGGCCCGTGGTCGGGAAGTCCTTGCGCATCGGGTGGCCGATGAAGCCGTAATCGGTGAGGATGCGGCGCAGGTCGGCATGGCCTTCGAAGAGGATGCCGTAGAGGTCGAAGGCTTCGCGCTCGAACCAGTTGCAGGAACTCCAGACGTCGGTGAGCGAAGCCACCAGCGGCAGATCGTCGTCGGGGCAGAACACCTTCAGGCGCACGCGCCAATTCTTCGACACCGACAGCAGGTGCGAGACGACGACGTAGCGCATGCCGTCCCAGGCCTGGTCTTTCCAGCTCGACATGTCCATGCCGCAAAGGTCGATCAACTGCTCGAAGGCGAGCGCCGGATCGTCGCGCAGTTGCAGCGCCACAGCCGGATAGTCGGCGGCCTTCACGTGAATCGTGATCTCGCCGCGATCGCGCACGAGCTTGCCGATCTTCGGGCCGAGCGCGGACTCCAGCGCTGCAACGAGCGTGTCGAGCTTGGCGGTCATCGCGCGATCGTGTTCTCGCGGCGAATCTTCGCCTGCAGTTGCAGCACGCCGTACAGCAAGGCTTCGGCCGTCGGCGGGCAGCCGGGCACGTAGACGTCCACCGGCACGATGCGGTCGCAGCCGCGCACGACCGAGTAGCTGTAATGGTAGTAGCCGCCGCCGTTGGCACACGAACCCATGCTGATGACCCAGCGCGGCTCGGCCATCTGGTCATAGACCTTGCGCAAAGCCGGCGCCATCTTGTTGCACAGCGTGCCGGCGACGATCATCAGATCGCTCTGCCGCGGGCTCGGGCGGAACAGCATGCCGAAGCGGTCAATGTCGTAGCGCGCAGCGCCGGCGTGCATCATTTCGACGGCGCAGCAGGCCAGGCCGAAGGTCATCGGCCACAGCGAGCCGGTCTTCGACCAATTCACCACCGCATCGACCGTGGTGGTGACGACGCCTTCTTTGAGGATGCCTTCGATTCCCATAACGAACTATTCCCAGTCGAGGGCGCCCTTCTTCCACTCGTAGACGAAGCCGACGACGAGGATGCCCAGGAAAACCATCATGGCCCAGAAGCCCGTGGGGCCGATCTCCTTGAGCGACACCGCCCAAGGGAAGAGGAACGCGATCTCGAGATCGAAGAGGATGAACAGGATCGCCACGAGGTAGTAGCGCACGTCGAACTTCATGCGCGCGTCTTCAAACGCTTCGAAGCCGCATTCGTAGGGACTGTTCTTCTCGGCGTCGGGCCGGTTCGGGCCGAAGATGAAGCCGATGATTTGCGGCACCACACCCACCGCTACGCCGACGAGGATGAACAGGATGACGGGCAGGTACTGTTGAAGGTCCATGGCGTCGGCGTTGCGCTGCGCGGTTGCGCTTCCAGAGAGCCCGTGCTCGGAGTGATTTTGATTCTTGGTGCCGACGGCGAGACTCGAACTCGCACAGCTTTCGCCACTACCCCCTCAAGATAGCGTGTCTACCAATTTCACCACGTCGGCGTCCCAGAAACTATTTCTGGACTTCTGCTCGGATGGCGTGAGGATGGCGCTCCGAACAGCTCAAGATTCTAAGGGTAAAGCTCAGGGCTTCTGAGGGGCGGAGGCCGTTGATTGCGCGGGCGCAGGGGCCTGCACAGCAGGCGCCGAAGCGGTGGGCGGCGCCGTGGGAATCTGTGCAGCGGTCGGCGCCGATGCGGCGCCCGGCGCGCTGGCGGCACCTGCCCGCTCGAACACGCTCGTGCCCTCGGGCTGCCTGACGGACAGGCCGGCACTGCCGAAGTAAGCCAGGCCGAGCGTGCACGCAAAGAACACCGCGGCGCAGAACGAGGTCGAGCGCGACAGAAAGTTGGCGCTGCCGGAGGCGCCGAAGAGGCTGCCCGAGGCGCCGCTGCCGAAGGACGCGCCCATGTCGGCGCCCTTGCCGTGCTGCACCAGGACCAATCCGATCATCGCGATGGCCGAGATGATTTGAAGCGCGAGAACGAGATTCCAGAAGATCTGCATAGATTTCTTGTCGAAGAGGTGTCAGGCCGCGGCGCGACAGATGGCAACGAAGTCTGCGGCTTTGAGCGATGCGCCACCGACGAGTCCACCGTCGATATCGGGTTGCGAGAACAAGATGGCGGCGTTGTCGGGCTTGACGCTGCCACCGTAGAGGATCTTCATGGCCGCCGCATGCGGTGTGGCGGCGGCGAGTTGCGCGCGCAGCAATGCATGCACCGCTTGCGCTTGCGCCGGCGTGGCCGTCTTGCCGGTGCCGATGGCCCAGACCGGCTCGTAGGCAACGACCATTTCGCCGGCGCAATGCGCCAGCGTGTGGATCACGGCCGAGAGCTGGCGCTTGACGACGGTCTCGGTCTCGTTGGCGTCGCGCTGCGCC
>JANNJX010000806.1:0-1872 GCA_031396005.1 Burkholderiales bacterium | reverse complement strand
GTTCGGCCATGCGGTGCACAACAACCTGGGCACGACGCGCTACTCGTCCGGCAATGTGCTGCGCGACTTTGTCGAAGCGCCGTCACAGATGCTCGAAGACTGGGTCTATGAGCCGCGCGTGATGGCGTTGATGCAGGAGGTTTGTGCTGTCTGCAAGCCTGTGCCCGCCGAGTTGCTGGCCAAGGCCAAAGTGGCCTCGCGCTACGGCAAGGGCGTGCGCTACGCGCGCCAGGAGTTCTACGCCACCTTCGATCTGGCGTTGCATGGCGCAGATGCACCCGACCCCTTGGCGCTGTGGACGAAGATGGAACAAGCCAGCGTGCTCGGCCATGTGCCCGGCACGCTCGGCCCGGCAGGCTTCAGCCACGTCGCCAGCGGTTATGCCGCCGGCTACTACGGCTACCTGTGGAGCGAAGTCGTCGCCGCCGATCTACGCACGGCGTTCGGCAACGACAAGCTCGACGCGAAGGTCGGGCAGCGCTACCGCGAGACGATCCTGGCCAACGGCTCGCAGACACCGCCGCAGCAACTGGTGCGCCGGTTCCTCGGCCGCGAGAGCAATTCGAAGGCGTTCTTCGAGGACTTGAAGCGCTGATGTAGATCAGTCGAATCTGAGCAGCACCTTCATCGACTGCGTGCGATCGGCTGCCAGCGCGAAGGCGCGGCTGGCGTCGCGGTAGGCCAGCGTGGCCGAGACCAGCGGCTTCAGATCGACCAGGCCCTGGTTGATCAGCGCCACCGCCACCGCGAACTCCTCGTGGAAGCGGAAGGCGCCGCGCAAGTCGAACTCCTTGCCGACGACGGTGTTCAACGGCAGCGTCAGCTCGCTGCCCGACAGGCCGAGCTGGACGATGATGCCGCGCGGGCGCACGACGTCGAACGCGGCGCGCAGCGCACGCTCGTTGCCGCTGCACTCGAAGAGCACGTCGAACTGGCCCTTGTCGGCGGCATAGCGCGACAGCGCAGCGCCGGCCTCGGCGACGTTGATCGTTTCGTCGGCGCCGATCTTTGCCACCTTGCGCAGCGGTTGCGCAACGACGTCCGTGGCGACGATGTGCGTCGCACCGGCGCGGCGCGCGGCGATGATCGTCATCGCGCCGATCGGGCCGCAGCCTGTCACCAGCACCGTGCGGCCGAGCAGCGGGCCGGCGCGGTTGACCGCGTGCAGCGCCACGGCCAGCGGCTCGGCCATCGCGCCTTCGGCGTCGCTGACGCCATCCGCCAGCTTGTGCGCCTGGTGCGTTTCGATCACCAGCTCCTTGCGGAACGCGCCTTGCACATGCGGCATGCGCATTGCGCTGCCGAAGTAGCGCATGTCCAGGCAATGGTTCTGCAGGCCGAGCTGGCAGAAGCGGCAGATGGTGCACGGCCGGCTCGGGCTGACGGCGATGCGGTCGCCGATTTCCAAGCCGGCCACACCGGCGCCGACCTCTTCGATCACGCCAGCGACCTCGTGGCCGAGCACCATCGGCTCCTTGATGCGGATGGTGCCGAAGCCGCCGTGCTGGAAGTAGTGCAGATCGGAGCCGCAGATGCCGCCGGTGCGCACGCGCACGCGCACCTGGCCGGCGCGCACCTCGGGCGTGGGAACGTCTTCGACCCGAAGGTCGCCTGGGGCGTGGATGACGAGAGCGTCCATGGGTGCAATCCGTGAAAGTGCGAGTCGTCGGGCCTGCAGGCCGCGACGGCTCGGTTCAAAGAACAGCCGAGAAGCCGCCGTCGACGTAGATGATCTGGCCGTTGATGTAGTCAGAGGCCGGCGAGGCGAGGAACACCGCCACACCGGCCAATTCTTGCGGCAGGCCCCAGCGCCTGGCGGGGGCACGGCCCTTGACCCAGGCGTCGAAGGCGGGGTTGTCGACCAGCGCCTGG
>JANNJX010000801.1:0-5176 GCA_031396005.1 Burkholderiales bacterium | reverse complement strand
AACGTACCGGCCGTGAGAACGACAGCCTTTCCTCGAAAGCGTATGCCCACTTGCGTCACGGCGCCGGCGACCCGGTCGCCTTCGAGGATCAGGTCGTCCACCGCCTGCTGGAACAGCCACAGGTTGGGCTGGTTCTCGAGCAAACGTCGCACGGCGGCTTTGTAGAGCAGGCGATCGGCCTGCGCCCGCGTCGCCCGAACGGCTGGCCCCTTGCTGGAGTTGAGGATGCGGAACTGGATGCCCGCCTCGTCGGTGGCCAGCGCCATCGCGCCGCCGAGCGCATCGACCTCCTTGACCAGATGCCCCTTGCCGATGCCGCCGATGCTCGGGTTGCAGCTCATCTGCCCCAGCGTCTCGATGTTGTGAGTGAGCAGCAACGTCGCACAACCCATGCGCGCAGCAGCGAGCGCCGCTTCGGTGCCGGCATGGCCGCCACCGACAACGATGACATCGAACTCTTTGGGATGCAGCACGGCGTAGGGAAGACCGCGCGAAGGCCGTCGCGGTCAGGATAGGAGGTGCCTCAATTTTAGGCGGGACAAGCTGACCGCACGCTTCAGGCGCCGAAAGACAGTGCCGTCGGCGCGCTGCGATCAGACGCTGCGACCGGCACCGGGCACCGAGCGCAAGTCCTGCGTCACCCGACCTTCATTGAGCACGACGACGCGCGAGGCGCTGGCGATCGTCTCCGGGCGATGCGCCACGATGACGCGCGTCAGGTTCAGCTTGCGGATGTTCTGGTTGACCACGCGCTCGCGCTCCACATCGAGCGCGCTCGTCGCCTCGTCGAGCAGCAGCACCTGCGGCCGCTTGTACAGCGCGCGCGCCAGCAGCAAGCGCTGCTTCTGGCCGCCCGACAGGCTGGCGCCCATGTCGCCGATCAGGGTGTGGTAGCCCATCGGCATGGCCTCGATCTCGTCGTGGACGGCGGCCAGGCGCGCGCACTCCATTACCCACTCGACATCGGGCGAAGCGTCGAAGAAGCCGATGTTGTCGATCACCGAGCCCGTCAGCAGCGCGTCGTCCTGCATCACCGTGCCGACCATCGCCCGCCACTGCGCCAGGCCGAGCTGCGCCAGCGGCAGGCCGCCGACGCGCACTTCGCCGGTCTGCGGCGCGTGGATGCCGAGCATCAGTTTCAACAGCGTCGTCTTGCCGCCGCCCGACGGGCCGACGATGGCCACCGACTCGCCCGGCTCGATGCTCAAGGTCAGACTCTGCAGCACATCGGCCTCGTTGTCGGCATAGCGGAAGCTCACGCCGCGCACGTCGATGCGCGCCTCGGGCATGCGCTCGGCCAACCGTTGCAGGCCCATGTCTTCCGGCGCGGCGAGCACGATGTCGGCCAGCCGCTCACCTTGCAAGCGCAGCATGCGCAACTCGACGCCCTTGTCGATCAAGGCGCTGATGCGTTGTGCGAATTGTTCCTTGAACGCCAGAAACGCGAACAACATGCCGACGGAAAATTTCTGGTCCATCACCAACAGCGCGCCGACCCAGACCACGGCCACGCGCTCCAGGCCGAACAGCAGGCGGTGCAGCACCGAGAACATCAGCTCCAGCTTGCGCGTCGCGATGCCGGCGTTCATCGCATCGACGACGCGGTTCATGAAACGCGCCTGACGATCGGCCTGGCGGTTGAACAGCTTGATCGACTGCACGGCACGCAACGATTCCAGAAAGTGACTCGCCTGCTGCGCCTCGTGCACCAGCGTTTCTTCGGTGGCCTGGCGCAGCGGGCCGAAGAAGGCCCAGCGCAGCAACGCATACGCAGCCACCGCAGCCAGCACGATCGCCGTCAGCGTCAGGCTGTAAAACGCCATCATGACCAGCGTCGCGACAACGAGCAGGCCGTCGAGCAGCGCCTCGACGAAGTGCGTCGTCAGCGTCTTCTGCATCGTCTGCACCGCCGCGAAGCGCGACCAGACGTCGCCCGCGTGGCGCTTTTCGAACCAGGCCACCGGCAGGCGCATCAGGTGCGAGAACACGTTGCCCAGCCATTGCAGGTTCAGCGTTGCCGACAGGTGCAGCACCGCCCACGAGCGCAGCGCCGCGGCCACCACCTGCAACAGCACCAGCAAACCGAAGCCGATGCCGAGCGTGAGCAGCAGATCGCGGTCGTTGCTCACCACCACGTCGTCCACGACCCATTGCAAGAGGAACGGCCCGCCGAGGACGAAGATTTCGAGGGCGAGCGCGAGCAACAGGATCTGCGACACCGAGCGCTTCAAGCCGCGAACCGGGCCGATCAGGTGCTTCAACTTCACCGCCTGCCGCTCGATCTTCGGCGAAAAGTCGGCCGCCGGCGTGAGCTCGAGCGCAACACCGGTGAAGTGCAACGACAGCTCGTCGAGTTTCATTTGGCGCACGCCGCGCGCCGGGTCGTGCAGCGTGATGCTGTTGCCTTTGACTTCAGTCAGGACGACGAAGTGATTCAAGTCCCAGTGCAGCACGCAGGGCAACGCCAGTTGCTCCAACTGCGGCGGCTCGACGCGCAACGCCCGCGGATTGAAGTGCAGCTCGCCGGCCATGCGCACCAGATCGGCCATCGTCGCGCCCTTGAGCGAGAGCGAAAAGCGTTGCCGCAGCGTCGCCAGATCGGTGCGATGGCCAAACGCGCCGACGACCATCGCCAGACAGGCCAGCGCACATTCCGCGGCCTCGGTCTGCAGCAGCATCGGCACCCGGCGCGAGCCGAAGGGCGACAGGCGCAGAGCGTCGGCGCGCAAAACGCTACACCCGGCCGGCCACGCCGATCACCGGCGCAAACAGCCACTCGAACAAACGGCGGCGCTCGATCGGCACGTCGGCTTCGAGCTGCATGCCCGGCACCAGCGGTCGTACCTCGGCGCCGGTGGGCATGTCTTGTCGGGCCAGCGTCACGGCGATGCGGTACATCGGCTCGCGTGCCGACGCCGTCAGGCCGGTCAGCTCGGCCGCGCTGAGCGGCGCCAGCGACACCTGCTCGATGCGGCCGGACTGCGAGCCGAACTTCTGGTACGGGAAGGCGTCGTAGCGCAACAGCACCGGCTGCTCGGCGCGCAGGAAGCCAACGGCGCTCGACGGCGCGTACAAGTGCGCCTGCAGCTTGGCGTCGCTCGGCACCAGGCTGGCCAGCGCCACGCCGGGCGTCACGGTTTGTCCCGGCTGTGCCATCACGCCGCTGACCACGCCGTCTTGCGGCGCGCGCACGACGAGGCTGCGCCGCGACTCGCTTTCCGCGCCGAGCTGCGCCAGTTCGGCGCGTTCTCTTTCGATCTCCCCGAGCTTCCTCGCGTTGTCCAGCGGCAGATCACGCCGCTGCGCTTCCAATGTGGCGATCTCGCGCGCATGCGCGCCGCGCTGGCGTTCGAGCGCCTGGCGCTGCGCTTGCAGGCCGAGCAGCTCTTCGGTCTTCGTCTGCACTTGCGCGTTGGAAACGAAGTTGTCGTTGCGCAGCGACTCGACGCGTGCGCGCGCATCGTCGGCGAGTTGGATGCGCTGCACCGCCAAGGCCAGCTCCGCATCGAGCGAGACCTGCTCGCGCTGCATGTCAGACGCGCGACGGGACAACGCGGCTGCCTGACTGTCGTGCAGCGACTGCTGCTGCGCCGCGGCCTTGTCCAGGCTCGTCTCGCGCGCTACCAGGCTGCGTTGTACGGCATCCTGCGTGCCGCCGGACGCCGCAGCGCGGTCGAGCGAGAGCACGAACAACACGTCGCCCGCACGCACCCGCCCCCCTTCGGCGACACGCCGCTCCAGCAGCAGCGCCTCCTGCGGCGCCACCAGGCGGATGACACCGCGGTCGGGCACCAGCACGCCGGACACGCGAACCTTGCGCGTGTACTCGCCGAGCCAGAGAAAAGCGCCGAGAGCCAGCGCCGCCGCCACCACGGCGCCCGTGAGCACCGTCAGCGACAACGGCCGGATCAGCTGGATCTCACCGACCCACGAGGTTCTGCGCGATTCGAGAACCTCGGGTCGGAAGAGGTCTACCACCCTTTATTGGGCAATGATGTACCACCACCGACGTGGCGCAACTGCTCCATGTCCAGCTCGCGCAGCGCGGCATCGTGCTGGCGGCGCGGCGAACGGCTGGCGCCCTGGGCAACCAGCTTGGACATCCAACGGACGATGGCTTTTTGACCGACTTTCATGCGAGCTCCTGGCGAAGAGACCTGAGCGACACCACTCAGTACTCATATTCGACCAGTGCTCGCACGCGCGCGGCATTGTCAGTTCTTACAAGGCGTCAGTGGATGAGACCCAGACGCAACGCCTTCAAGACGGCTTGATGCTTCGAGTTGCACTCCAGCTTGCGCATGGCGTTCTGTAGATGCTGGATCACGGTGCGCTCGGTAACGCCCAGCAAAACACCCGCTTCCCACGCCGTCTTGCCGTCCATTGTCCAGCGCAGCACTTCCAACTCGCGCGGTGTAATGGACGGCCGCTCGGGTTGCAACTCCTCCGAAACCAAAACGCGCAGCGCCGTGTCTTGTGCATGAACAGCGAATAGCTGAAGGTCAGCCACCATCCGAGTCAGCTCACCTGAATCTGCCGGCAGGGCTTGGTCGCGATCAACGCCAATGGTGAAGTGGCGTCCTTCTGGCATATGCAATGACATCGCAATGCCGTTGCGATAGCCAAACTGGGCTTGTACATCCCACAGCTCGATCGCGCCCTGCTCAAGATACGTCTTTTGAGTCCACACGATCGGCATCGTCTGGCGCCTGCAATGCTGCATCACAGGATCACGCTTGCCGATTGAGACGTTATCGAAACTTTGTTCAAACGCCATGGGTGTGTTGTGCACAGCAACAAACTCCGCCACGGCACCGGGCCGATCGACGGCAACCGTTGCGCCCACTGTCTCGAAGCCCAACTGCTGGGCAAAGTGAATCACCACCGACCGAAACTGGGCCTGGTCTTTCGCTTCCAACACCGACAGATAGTCGCCTTGCAGCATTTTTTAACGTTCACCTAGGGGGCCTTGGCAGTTCTTACGGTATGCGCGGCCGATGTACTTGTCCACACTGCGCGACAACGGAACACCCCCTGTCTCCGTATTGGCACAAAGGAGTTGAAAAACCATGAACACTTCCTGGAGCGTGCGCGCTTGGACGCCGTTATTGTGGCAGGCCGATGGCGCCACCCGCTTGCAGTTCGACCATCTCGGCACGCAGATATTTCACAGTGG
>JANNJX010000781.1:0-4553 GCA_031396005.1 Burkholderiales bacterium | reverse complement strand
CGGCCAGTACACGCACGCCGCGGCGTGGGCGTCGATGGCGTTTGCGCAAAGCGGCGACGCGGCGCGCGCCTGGCAGGCCTGGCAGGCGGCGAGCCCGGCGCATCGCATGGGCAACGCCCAGCACTTTGCGGCCTACCGGCTTGAGCCGTATGCCGTGGCCGGTGACGTTTATGGCCACGCGCCGCGGCGCGGCCAGGGCGGCTGGAGCTGGTACACCGGCGCCGCAGGCTGGCTGCTGCGCGCCGGTGTCGAATCGCTGCTCGGTGTGCAACGGCGCGCAGCGCTGGTGCGCTTTGCACCAATGCTGCCGCCCGACTGGCCCGGCGCGCAAGTGACCTTGCGCTGGCGCGGCCACGCCCATGTGTTCGAGCTCGTGCGCAGTCCGCGCGAGGCCGACGTTGGCGAACGCACGCTCGCCGTCGGCACCTGGCTCGATCTCGACACGTTGCACGAGGACACGCAGTGGACGGTGCGGCTGCCGGCAACGGGAAATCGTCCTACAGCGGCGGCCGACGGCGGCCCGCATCATGCATACGCACTCCCGGGCAGCACTGTCAGCAGCCCGCAGGAACAGACGACATGACCCGCTTCGACCCTCGACGAATGTCTTCACCCGTCTCCACGCCCGTGGCCGCTGCACTGTTGTGCGTGGCCGTGGCCGTGCTGTCCTATCTGGCGCTGGTCGCCTACGATGAGACCGCGCACACAGCGTTCTGGAACTGATACTGCATGCGACTCTTCTCCTGTCCGGTCTGCCAACAGCAGGTCTATTTCGAAAATACGGCCTGCTTGGCCTGCGGCAGCGAGATCGCGTTCGCGCCGGACCGGATGCAGATGGTGGCCGTCGGCGGGCCGCATCGCACCTGCGTGCAGCGCCTGACCAGCGAAGTCTGCAACTGGGCGATCGAAGCCGATGACCCGATCGAGCGCTGCCGCAGTTGCCGCCTCACCGACGCCTCGAGCGTCGTCAGCGCCGATGCGCTGCGCGCGCGCGCCGAAGCGGCCAAGCGCCAGGTGCTGTACACGCTGCTGCAGCTCGGCGTGCCGTTTGCGCCCAAGCTCGGCGCCGACGACATGCACGGCCTGGCTTTCGTCTGGGCGTTGCCGAACCAGACGCAGCCGGTGTTCAGCGGCCACCAGAACGGCTCGATCACGCTCAACCTGAATGAGGCCAACGACGCCCACCGCGAAGCCACGCGGCTGTCGTTCGGCGAGCCGCAGCGCACCGTGCTCGGCCACCTGCGCCACGAACTCAGCCACTTCTTTTTTCAGCGCTTCGTCGACGGCTGGCCCGAGATCGCCGGCTTTCGCGAGCTCTTCGGCGACGAGCGTGCCGACTACAACGCAGCGCTGCAACAGCACTACAACCAGGGGCCCGCGGCCGACTGGCAGCAGCGCTTCGTCAGCGCCTATGCCAGCTCTCACCCGTGGGAAGACTGGGCCGAGACTTGCGCCCACTACCTGCTGATGGTCGAAGCCGTCGACACCGCCGCGGCCTGGGGGCTGCAGCTGTCGCTGCCCGAGGGCATCCAGGTGCAGCCCGATCTCGGCGCCGCCACGGCGCCGGTGCAGCGGATGGTGGTCGATCACTGGCTGCCGGTGGCGCGCTTTTTGAACGCGATGTCGCGCAGCCTCGGCTTGGCCGACAGCTACCCTTACCTGGTGCCGCCGCCGGTGGTGGGCAAGCTGCGCTTCGTGCAGCACATCCTCACGGTGACAGATCGGCGCGGCTGACGATGCTGCGAAAGACCGCCAGTGCGGCGTTGGCGTCGAGGCTCGCGGGGCCGACGAACTGGTCGAGGTCGTCCAGGTCGCAGTAGCCGGCATGCCACGGCTCGTGGTGGGTTGACACAGGCTGCGAGCGGTCGACCAGCACGGTCATGAACTCGTGGCGCGGGTCTTTTTCGATCGACTGGCGCACCAGCGCGATCGACGCGGCCGGGCCTTCCAGCAACTGGCAGAAACGGTGGCCGTCGAACAGCAGCACGCCCGTGATCTGGCGTTCGGCGTTGTTGTGCCGCGAAACCTGGCAGATGCGCGCGAAGACGTCGTAGCGAGCGCTGGCGACGAGGTGGCTCAGGTACAAAAATTGGTGTTGTGGAGCAGTCAAGGCGGAGGCGATGGCGCTGTTTCTGGTCGAGGGCAATGTAGGTGCGGCGCGCGCTGGCCGCCGTGTCAAAAGACATGGCTGGCAGGGCGGTGTCCTACCCCCCCGCCGCCAGTGATCCGACAGGGCCGCCTGTAGCGCACGAGCAGACTGCGATCTGCTCGCAAAGGAGATGCCACCGATGAAAGTGCTGCCTCAAGCCAGTGACGACATGCGCCGCTTGGGCGGGCATCTCGAAGGTCGGCGCACGGCGATGCTGTCGTTCTCCGACGAGCATGGCCAGATCACCGCGCGGCCGATGACACCACTGGAGATGGACGCGCAAGGCGAGATCTGGATGCTGGCCTCGCGGCGCGCCACGGCGCCGATCTTTGCAGCGGCGCTGCGCCAGGCCAACCTCGGCTTCATTGACGCCGAGCATTCGGTCTTCATCTCGGTGGCGGGCGTGGCCCGCCTGGCCGACGATTCCGGGCGCAAGACCGCGCTCTGGACGACGGCCGCGCGGCCCTGGTTTCCGGGCGGCGCCGACGACCCGGACCTGGTGCTGCTGGCCGTGTTGCCGCACCTGGCCGACATCTGGAACGGGCCCGAGAGCGAGGTCGTGCGCCTGCTGGCCTTGACGGCGTCGGTGATCGCGGCGCGGCCGATCGGCCTGGGCGAGCACCAGATCATCAAATCCGCCGCCGCGGCGCCAGCGCTGACGGCGCTGCGCTGAGCAGGAGCGCCTTGGCCGGCACCGGCGCATTTTTTGCCATGCAGCGCGCTGCTTGAGCCGCGCGCTGTGTAGGACATGTCTGATGGGAACGCTGCTTGCCCGCTGCTAGGCTTGTCCTACAAGGAGCGGCATCTCATCATGATCAGGGTTGGCATCGTCGACGATCACGCCATCGTGCGCAGCGGCTTGCGGCAGTTCCTCTCGGAGCAGGTGGACCTGCGCATCAGCGGCGAAGCGGCCAATGGCCGCGAGGCGCTCGAGCTGGCGCGCGGCGGCGAAACCGACGTCCTGCTGATGGATCTGTCGATGCCCGACCAGGGAGGCGTCGATGCGCTGGCGGCGATCAAGGCGCGCTTTCCGGACATGCATGTGCTGATCCTCTCGGGCTTTCCGGAAGCGCATTACGCGACGACGCTGCTGCGTCAGGGCGCCAGCGGCTACATCAACAAGGAAGCCGACCCGGACGAGATCGTCAAGGCGATTCGAACCGTGGCACTGGGCCGGCGCTACATCACGCCGGCCGTGGCCGAGATGCTGGCCGACGGCATGGCCGCCGGCGGCGACCGGCCGGCGCACGAGAATCTGTCGGAGCGTGAGCTGCAGGTCTTTCTGCGCCTGGCCAAGGGCGAGACCATCGGCCACATGGCCGAGAGCATGTTCCTCAGCGTCAAGACCGTCAGCACCTATCGCACGCGCGTGTTGGAAAAATTGAAACTGGCCAGCAACAGCGACTTGACGTACTACGCATTGAAGAACGGGTTGATCCAGTAGCGCGCGGCGGCGTGCATGCCGGCGGGGCGAGCACAAACCGGCCGTTCAGCGCGTGCGCGTCACCTTCGACAGATGCGGCGGCGCGTCCGGGTTACGGCCACGCGCTCGGGCCAACGCTTCGACGAGCACGTAAAAACTCTGGATCGCGCACAGCGGGTCGAGCTCGGGCGCTGCCGCGGCGACCAGCGGTAACGCAGCGCCGCCATCGCCGGCCAACAAGACCAACGCGCCGCGCGCACGCAAGTCGTCGGCGAGCGCCATCAATCCCGCATGCGCCGGGCCGCGCGGCGCGAAGACGAACACCGGATAGCCGGGCTCGATCAGCGCCAGCGGGCCGTGCCGCAGTTCGGCGCCGGAGAAGGCTTCGGCCTGGATGCCGCAGACCTCCTTCAACTTCAGCGCCGCCTCCATCGCGATCGCCAATCCGGTACTCCGCCCGACGACGAACATGCGCTCGCTGTGCACCAGCAGCGGCACGGCGCGCTCGGCCCAGAGGCTGCCGGCCGCGAGGGCTTGCACGAGCGAGGCCGGCAGCGTGTCGATCGCTGCGGCCAGCGCCGCATCGTCCTGCCAGGCCGCGACCCAGCGCGCGCCGGCCGTCAACTGAGCGATGAAGCTCTTGCTCGCGGCGACGCTGGTTTCTTCACCGGCGTGCAACGCAAACGGCCACGCGGCGGCCCGGGCCAGTGGTGAAGCGCTGTCGTTGACGAAGGCGGCGCTCAGCGCGCCGCGTTGCGCGAATCCGCGTGTGGTTTCGAGCAGATCGGTGCTCGCGCCCGACTGCGAAAACGCCACTGCGAGCAGGCCGTCGGTGTGCAGCGCCGCGCCGTGCAGCGTGATCACCGACATCGGCAGCGAGGTGACGAGCCGGCCCAGGCGCGCCATGACGAGGTACGCGGCGTAGTGCGCGGCGTGGTCGGAGCTGCCGCGGGCCAGCGTCAGCACGGCGCGCGGTGGTTG
>JANNJX010000687.1:0-3594 GCA_031396005.1 Burkholderiales bacterium | reverse complement strand
CCATGCACTAGAATCGCGCGCTCTTTTCGGCACTGCCGCCACCCGGGGCAATCCCGGCGAGGCGTCCCTTGCAAACGTGCCGCCGCGGCCGCAATTTCCGCACCTCACGCCGACTCACAAGGACCCACCCGTGTTCATCTCCACCGCCTACGCCCAAGCCGCGCCCGCTCCTGCCGCCGGCGGCACCGAATCCACGCTGATCACGCTGGCGCCGCTGGTGCTGATGTTCGTCGTCCTGTACTTCATCATGATCCGGCCGCAGATGAAGAGGCAAAAGGAGCACAAGGCGATGATCGAGGCGCTGGCCAAGGGCGACGAGGTCGTCACTGCCGGCGGCGTGCTCGGCAAGGTCAGCAAGCTCGGCGAGTCGTACGTGTCAATCGAAGCCGGCAACGGCGAGCTGATGGTGCAGCGCACGGCGATCGTGCAGGTCTTGCCCAAGGGCACCATCAAGTAAGCCGACGTGAACAGATACCCCTGGTGGAAGTACGCGATCATTGCGGTCGCGCTCGTCGTCGGTGCGCTCTACACGGCGCCGAACTTCTTCGGCGAATCGCCGGCCGTGCAGGTGTCTTCCGCCAAGCCGACGGTGAAGGTCGATCAGGCGCTGGTCGGCCGCGTGCAGGAGGCGTTGAAGGCGGCCAGCGTCAATGCCGATTTCGTCGCCCTCGAAGGCACCTCGGTGCGGGCCCGATTTGCCGACACCGACACGCAGTTGAAGGCACGTGACGCGATCGCCAAGGCGCTGATCGCCGAGCCCAACGACGCGCCGTACGTCGTCGCGCTGAACCTCGTCTCGCGCTCGCCGAAGTGGATGGCCAGCGTCAACGCGCTGCCGATGTACCTCGGTCTGGACCTGCGCGGCGGCGTGCACTTCCTGATGCAGGTCGACATGAAGGCGGCGCTGACGAAGAAGGCCGAGGCCTTTGCCGGCGACGCGCGAACGCTGCTGCGCGACAAAAGCATCCGCGCTGCGGTGACGCGCGACGGCAACAACGTCGACGTGCGCGTGCGCGACCGCGCCGCGGCCGACGCAGCGCGCAACCAGTTGACCGACAACCTGCCGGATCTGGCCTGGGTCGAGTCCGCCGACGGCGACGGCTTCAGGCTCGTCGGCACATTGAAGGCCGAGGCCGGGCGGCGCATCCAGGACCAAGCGGTCAAGCAGAA
Organism: Burkholderiales bacterium; assembly: GCA_031396005.1. Taxonomy (GTDB): domain Bacteria; phylum Pseudomonadota; class Gammaproteobacteria; order Burkholderiales; family Burkholderiaceae_C; genus CADEEN01. Next base: position 2,424 of record JANNJX010000687.1, on the reverse strand, counting down.
CATCACCACGCTGCACAACCGCGTCAACGAACTCGGCGTTGCCGAGCCGGTGATTCAGCAGCAGGGCATCGACCGTGTGGTCGTGCAGCTGCCGGGCGTGCAGGACACGGCGAAGGCCAAGGACATCATCGGCCGTACGGCCACGCTCGAGATGCGCCTGGTCGACGACAGCGCCGAAGCCGGCGCGGCGGCGGTGGGCTCGGGGCCGGTGCCGTTCGGCGCCGAGCGTTATGTCGAGCGCGGCGGCGCACCGCTGATCCTGAAGCGCCAGGTCATCCTCACCGGCGACAACCTGACCGACGCCCAGGCCGGCATCGACAGCCAGGACCAGCAGCCCAAGGTGGATCTCACGGTCGATGCGAAGGGCGCGCGCATCATGCGCGACGTCAGCCGCGAGAACGTCGGCAAGCGCATGGCGATCCTGCTGATCGAAAAAGGCAAGGGCGAGGTCATCACCGCGCCGGTGATCCGCAGCGAGCTCGGCGCGCGCTTCCAGATTTCCGGCAGCATGACGACGCAGGAGGCCAACGACACCGCGCTCTTGCTGCGTGCCGGCTCGCTGGCCGCGCCGATGGAGATCATCGAAGAGCGCACGATCGGCCCCAGCCTGGGCGCCGAGAACATCGACAAGGGCTTCAAGAGCGTGACCTACGGCTTCACTGCGATCGCCGTGTTCATGTGCGCGTATTACCTGCTGTTCGGCGTCTTCTCGACGATCGCGCTGGCCTTCAATCTGGTGCTGCTGGTGGCGCTGCTGTCGATGCTGCAGGCCACGCTGACGCTGCCGGGCATCGCCGCGATCGCGCTGACGCTGGGCATGGCGATCGACGCCAACGTGCTGATCAACGAGCGCGTGCGCGAGGAGTTGCGCTCGGGCGTGAGCGCGCAGATGGCGATCCAGACCGGCTACGAGCGCGCCTGGGGCACGATCCTCGACTCCAACATCACGACGTTGATTGCCGGACTGGCGCTGTTCGCCTTCGGCTCGGGCCCGGTGAAGGGCTTTGCCGTCGTGCACTGCCTCGGCATCCTGACCTCGATGTTCTCGGCCGTAGTGTTCTCGCGCGCGCTGGTCAACCTCTGGTACGGACGGCAGAAGAAGTTGAAGGGCGTGTCGATCGGGCAGGTGTGGAAGCCGGCTGCCTCTCCAGGCACTGCGGTCGCCCCAGAGGCGGAGGCCTGAGCCATGGAGTTCTTCCGCATCAGCAAAGACATCCCGTTCATGCGCCATGCGCTGGTGCTGAACGCGATCTCGCTCGTCACCTTCCTCGCCGCGGTCTTCTTTCTCGTCACGCGCGGCCTGAACCCGTCGATCGAGTTCACCGGCGGCACGGTGATGGAAGTCTCGTACGCGCAGACCGCCGACGTCGAGAAGACGCGGGCCACGATTGAGACCTTGGGCTTCGGCGAAGCGCAGGTGCAGAACTTCGGTACCTCACGCGACGTGCTGATCCGCCTGCCGCTCAAGGGCGGCGTCAAGCAGGACGAAGTGGCGCAGCGTGTGTTCGCCGAGTTGTGCAAGGCCGAATCCGGCACGGTGGCCGACAAGAGCTACACCACGCCGCAGGGCGAGCAGGTGCAGCGCAAGGCCTGCAACGCCGCTTCATCGTCGAATCAGGCCGAGCCGATCCAGTTGAAGCGCACCGAATTCGTAGGACCCACGGTCGGCGAAGAACTGGCGCTCGACGGCGCGCTGGCGCTGGCCGTCACCGTCATCGGCATCATGATCTACCTGGCCTTCCGCTTCGAGTGGAAGTTCTCGGTGGCCGGCATCATCGCCAACCTGCACGACGTGATCATCATCCTCGGCTTCTTCGCCTTCTTCCAATGGGAGTTCTCGTTGCCGGTGCTGGCGGCGATCCTGGCGGTGCTGGGCTACTCGGTCAACGAGTCGGTGGTCATCTTCGACCGCATCCGCGAGACCTTCCGCCGCTGGCGCAAGCTCGACACGCATCAGGTGATCGACCACGCGATCACGAGCACCATCAGCCGCACCATCATCACCCACGGCTCGACGCTGATGATGGTCGTGTCGATGCTGATCTGGGGTGGGCCGACGCTGCACCACTTCGCGCTGGCGCTGACCATCGGCATCCTGTTCGGCATCTACTCCTCGGTCTTCGTCGCCGCGGCCATCGTCATGTGGCTGCGCGTCAAACGCGAAGACCTCGTGAAGGCTTCCGCAAAGGGCGGCGATCCGAACGACCCGAACGCCGGCGCCATGGTTTGAAAAACGGGGCCCTGGTGTAGAGTCTCTGTAACACCTTCGGCCTCTCGTTTTCTTCCTCCACACGCACCCATGGCGACTGTCGGCGATGCAGCCAGCTTGGCCTATCAGGCGCGGCGCGTGTACACCGAGGAGCTGGTCAAGGGCCTGCCGACGCTGATCAACTTCGTCGCCAACTGGGCGGCCTCGCCCGAGCG
>JANNJX010000685.1:0-2723 GCA_031396005.1 Burkholderiales bacterium | reverse complement strand
GGCGCGCTGACCTGCGAGCTGGTGCTCAAGGTGCGCAGCCCTGATGTCGACGAGTTGAGCCTGATGAAGAGCGGCACCGCCCTGGTGGGCCTGCTCAATCCTTTCGACAAGGACAACCTCGAGCGGCTGGCCGCGGCCGGCCTGACCAGCTTCGCACTCGAGGCCGCACCACGCACCACGCGCGCGCAGACCATGGACGTGCTGTCGAGCCAGGCCAACATCGCCGGCTACAAGGCCGTGATGATGGCCGCCGACAAGTACCAGCGCCTGTTCCCGATGTTGATGACCGCGGCCGGCACCATCAAGGCCGCGCGTGTCGTGGTCCTGGGCGTCGGCGTGGCCGGGCTGCAGGCGATCGCCACCGCCAAGCGCTTGGGCGCCGTGATCGAGGCCAGCGATGTGCGGCCGTCGGTGAAGGAACAAGTCGAGTCGCTGGGCGCCAAGTTCATCGACGTGTCGTACGACACGCCCGAAGAGAAGGAAGCCGCGGTCGGGGTCGGCGGCTACGCCAAACCGATGCCACAGAGCTGGATGGACCGCCAGCAGGTCGAAGTCGCCAAGCGCGTGGCCGCGGCCGACATCGTGATCAGCACCGCGTTGATCCCGGGTCGCGCGGCGCCGGTGCTGATCACCGAAGCGATGGTGCGCAGCATGAAGCCGGGCTCGGTGATCATCGACATGGCCGCACCGGCCGGTGGCAACTGCCCGCTGACCGAAGCCGGCAAGACGGTGGTCAAGCATGGCGTCACGCTGGTCGGCGAAACCAACATCCCCGCGCTGGTGGCGGCCGACAGCTCGAGCCTTTACGCGCGCAACGTGCTCGATTTCCTCAAACTCGTCATCACCACGGAAAGTACCTTCAACGTGCCGATGGACGACGACATCGTCGTCGCCTGCCTGATGACGCAAGGCAACGAAGTCAAGCGCAAGTGAGGATCCCCATGGACATCGTCAGCCCCACCATCACCAACCTGATCATCTTCGTGCTCGCCATCTACGTCGGCTACCACGTCGTCTGGACCGTCACGCCCGCGCTGCACACGCCGCTGATGGCCGTCACCAACGCGATCTCGGCGATCGTGATCGTCGGCGCCATGCTGGCCGCTGCGCTGACCGAAACCACGCTCGGCAAGACCATGGGCGTGCTCGCCGTGGCGCTGGCTGCGGTCAACGTCTTCGGCGGCTTCCTGGTCACGCGGCGCATGCTCGAGATGTTCAAGAAGAAAGACAGGGCCCCGCAGAAGAAGGAGGGCGCGCCATGAAGCCGGCCCTGTGGGTACCGACCGTGGTCTTCCTCGCCACGTCGATCCCGGTCGCACTGCTGCTGGGCGCGTTTGACCTCGGCGGTGACTTCCGGATCTGGATCGCCATCGTTGCGGGTGTGGTGGCCACCCTGTTCGCGCAATCGCGCCTGAAATCGCGGGAGCCCCGGCAATGAGCGCCAACCTCGTCGTCCTGCTCTACCTGATCGCCAGCGTCTGCTTCATCCAGGCGCTCAAGGGCCTGTCGCATCCGACCACCTCGATCCGCGGCAACCTGTTCGGCATGATCGGCATGGCGATCGCCGGGCTGACCACCGCGGCGCTGATCGGCAAGCTCGCCGGGACCCCGCTGGGCATGGGCTACGTGATGCTCGGCCTGGTCGTCGGCGGCAGCTACGGCGCCTGGCGCGCCAACACCGTCGAGATGACCAAGATGCCCGAGCTGGTGGCCTTCTTCCACAGCATGATCGGCCTGGCGGCGGTCTTCATCGCGGTCGCGGCGGTGGCCGAGCCGCATGCGTTCCAGATCGTGCCCAAGGGGCAGCCGATTCCCGCCGGCAACCGCTTCGAGTTGTTCCTCGGTGCGGCCATCGGCGCCGTCACCTTCAGCGGCTCGGTGATCGCGTTCGGCAAGCTCTCGGGGACCTACAAGTTCCGCTTGTTCCAGGGCGCGCCGGTCATGTTCAGGGGCCAGCACATGGTCAACCTGGTGCTCGGCCTGGTGACCATCGGACTGGGCCTTTATTTCGCCTTCACCGAGAGCTGGCCGGCCTTCTTCGCGATGCTGGCCTTGAGCTTCGTGATCGGCGTGACCATCATCATCCCGATCGGCGGCGCCGACATGCCGGTGGTGGTGAGCATGCTCAACAGTTATTCGGGCTGGGCGGCGGCAGGCATCGGCTTCAGCCTGAACAACAGCATGCTGATCATTGCCGGCTCACTGGTCGGGTCGTCGGGCGCGATCCTGAGCTACATCATGTGCAAGGCGATGAACCGCTCGTTCTTCAACGTGATCCTGGGCGGCTTCGGTGGTGAGGTGAGTGCCCCGGCGGCCGGCGGCGGCGCACAGCGACCGGTCAAGAGCGGCAGCGCCGACGACGCCGCTTTCGTGCTCGGCAATGCCGAGACCGTGATCATCGTGCCCGGTTACGGCCTGGCGGTGGCGCGCGCGCAGCATGCGGTCAAGGAACTGGCGGCCAAGCTCACTGCCAAGGGCGTGTCGGTCAAGTACGCCATCCACCCGGTGGCCGGCCGCATGCCGGGCCACATGAACGTGCTGCTGGCCGAAGCCGAGGTGCCGTACGACCAGGTGTTCGAGATGGAAGACATCAACGGCGAGTTCGGCCAGGCCGACGTGGCCATCATCCTGGGCGCCAACGACGTGGTGAATCCGGCGGCGATGACCAAGGGCAGTGCCATCTACGGCATGCCGATCCTCGAGGCCTACAAGGCCAAGACCGT
>JANNJX010000589.1:0-5951 GCA_031396005.1 Burkholderiales bacterium | reverse complement strand
GCCGGCTCGACCGCGCTGTCCACATCGACCAGCGTGTAGGCCACCTCGCCGCGGCTCTTGTTGACCATGTTGTGGATGTTCAGGCCGGCGTTGGCCATCGCGGTCGAGATCTGGCCGAGCATGTTGGGCACGTTGGCGTTGGCGATGGCCACGCGCCAGCGCGACTCGCGGTGCATCGAGACTTCGGGGAAGTTGACGCTGCGTGCCACGTTGCCATGCTCGAGGAAGTCGCGCAGTTGATCGATCACCATCACCGCGCAGTTGTCCTCTGCCTCGCGCGTCGAGGCGCCCAGGTGCGGCAGAGCGAGCACATGCGGGTGGGCGTTCAACGACGGGTGCGGAAAGTCGCAGACGTACCAGCCGAGCTGCTTGCGCTCCAGCGCCGACAGCACGGCCGCGTTGTCGACCACGCCTTTGCGCGAAAAGTTGAGCAGCACGGCGCCGCTCTTCACCCCGCCGACGTTGTCGGCGTTGACGAGGTGGCGTGTGGCGTCCACCAGCGGCACGTGCAGCGTGACGAAGTGGCTGTTCTTCAGCACGTCGGCGACGCTCGTCGCGCGACGCACCTGCGACGGCAGGCTCCAAGCCGCATCGACGGTAATGTCCGGGTCGTAGCCCTGCACGTTCATGCCGAGCTTGATGGCGGCGTCGGCCACCAGGCAGCCGATCTTGCCCAGGCCGACGATGCCCAGCGTGTGACCAGCGAGCTCGACGCCGGCGAAAGCCTTCTTGCCTTCTTCGACTTTCGCGTCCATCTGCGCGTCTGAAGCATCGAGCGCGGCAACGAAGCGCAACGCGCCCGGAAGGTTGCGCGCAGCCATCAGCATGCCGGCCAGCACCAGTTCCTTGACTGCGTTCGCATTCGCGCCCGGCGCGATGAACACGGGCACGCCGCGCGCGCTCATCGCCTGGACCGGAATATTGTTGGTGCCTGCACCGGCGCGCGCGACCGCACGCACGCTGGTGGGGATGTCGATCGTGTGCATGTCTGCCGAGCGAACGAGGATCGCGTCGGGGTCCGGCACATCCTTGCCGACGGTGTACTGCTCGTGCGGCAGTCGCTTCAGACCCACCGTGGCGATCTGGTTCAACACCAGCACGCGATAGGTTTCAGCCATGCTGCGCCTCGAATTCTTTCATGTAGGCAACGAGCGCTTTCACGCCCGCGACCGGCATCGCGTTGTAGATCGAGGCCCGCATCCCGCCGACCGAACGGTGGCCCTTCAGCTGCAGCATGTCTTTGGCCTCGGCGCCTTTGAGGAATGCGCCGTCGAGCGCGTCGTTCTTCAGCTTGAACGGTACGTTCATGAGGGACCGGCAATCGCGCTGCACCGGGCTCGTGAAGAACTTGCTGGCGTCGAGAAAGTCGTACAGCAGCGCCGCCTTGGCGCGGTTGCGCTCGGCCATCACTGCCAAGCCGCCCTGGTCCTTGAGCCACTGGAAAACAAGGCCGGCGATGTAGATCGCATAGGTCGGCGGCGTGTTGTACATCGACTCGTTCTCGGCCACGGTGGCGAAGTCGAAGGCCGACGGCGTGATCGGCGTCGCCTGGCCGAGCAGATCGTCGCGCACGATGACAATGGTCAGCCCCGCCGGGCCGATGTTCTTCTGCGCGCCGGCGTAGATCAGGCCGTACTTCGACACCTCGACCGGGCGCGACAGGATGTGGCTCGACATGTCGGCCACCAGCGGCACGCTGCTGCCGACGTCCGGCGTGAAGTGGTATTCGACGCCGCCGATGGTCTCGTTGCTGCAGATGTGAACGTAGGCGGCGTTGGCATCGAGCTGCCACGCGTCGCGCGGCGGCACGCGGTCGTAGGCCGTGGCCGCCGACGACGCGGCGACGTTGACCGCGGCGTACTTCTTGGCTTCCTTGATCGACTTCTTCGACCACTCTCCGGTGTCGATGAAGTCGATGCTGGTGCGGCCGCGCAGCAGATTCATCGGCACGATCGCGTTCTCGCCGATGGCGCCGCCTTGCATGAACAGCACCTTGTAGTTCGCCGGCACCGCCAGCAGCTCGCGCAGCAGGCTCTCAGCCTCGTTGGCGATCGAGATGAACTCCTTGCCGCGGTGGCTCATCTCCATGACCGACATGCCCGAGCCGTGCCAGTCGAGCATCTCCTCGGCGGCGCGGCGCAGAACGGGTTCGGGCAGCGCGGCCGGGCCGGCGCTGAAGTTGAAGACACGGGTCATGGGCAAAGCTCTTTCGGATACAGGGCAGGACTGCCCCATTATCCGGCCGCCCTGATCGCACTTACGGCTTCGCGGGCTCGCTCGAAAGCAGGCTGTCCTGCGTGGCGATGAATGCGCGCTGCTTCTCGTGAACGCAGCCGTCGACCAGGCGCTGGCCGGCCACCGTGTCCATCACCATCGACTTGTTGGCGATCTGGATCATCAGCATGCGGCCCTTCACGTCCTCCAGGCGCAGCGCGCCGGTGGACGACAGCACAGGCTTCATCACCCAGGCTTGCGCCTTCTGCTTCACCTCGATGTAGCCCGGCGCCTTGGCGTAGGGTTCGACCGTCACCTTCTGCGCGAACTCGCAGTCGTAGTCGCCGAGGTGTGCGATGTTGGCGGCCTCGAGCTGCTCGCTGCCGGCCTCGGCAAGCGGCGCTTCGACCGGCGGCGCGGCGGCCGCGCGCTTCTTGGCCGCCGGCTTGGCAGGCGCCTTCGCAGCGGGCTTGGGTGCGCTGGTCTGCGCGGCAGCCGGCAGCGCTAGCGACAAGGCGAGCGCAGCAAGGATCGGAGTCAGGGCGAGACGCATCGGATGGCCTTCAACGAGGGAAGGTCGGATTGTCCGGGCCGCGCGCGGCGACGGGTTGCAAGACGTAGCGCCGCGCCGGTCACGCCGCGCGGCGCTTGCGGTAGAGCACATGGCGTTGCAGCGGATGGCCGGCTTCGACGCGCGGGTGGTCGAAGTCGCCAGCCTCGTCGCGCGCCATGTCCAGGCGATCCATCACGCGGCGCGACGGTGTGTTCGACGGCACCGTGATGGCCACGATTTCGTGCAGATCGAGCCGCGTGAAGCCGAACTCGAGCGCCGCCTGCGCGGCCTCAGTCGCCAGGCCCTGGCCCCACGCGGTGCGCATCAAGCGCCAGCCGATCTCCACCGCGGGAATCCACGCCGCGTCGTAGTGCGGCACGGCCAGACCGACGAAGCCGGCGAAGGGGAACACGCCGGGCACTTCGAGCGCCCACATGCCCCAGCCGCGCTGCGCAATGGCGTCACGGCAGCGCTCGGCCTCGCCGCGCGCCTGCTCTTCAGTGACCACGCTCGGAAAAAAGCGACGCACGTCGGCGTCGGCGTTCATCGCGCACCAGGGCGCGAGGTCGCTGTCCTTCCACGGCCGCATTACGCAGCGCCTGGTGTGCAGCTCGACCGGCTGCGCGAGCACCGGCACGACCAGGCAGTCAGCCAAAACGTTGCCCCCAACGGCGCTGCGCGCCGGTCCCCCCGAGGGGGAGCGAGCGCCTACGGAACGGCCGGGCGGCGCTCACTCGAAGAACGCCGCCCGAACCTCGGCCGGCAGTTGCGGCCCGTCGGCATACGCCGTGCGGTGCGCGCGCTCGAGGATCTGCCAGAAGTAGCGATAGCTGGCCCGGTCGTGCAGGGTGTCGTGGTGGCGGATCGGTGCCCAGCTCGCGGCGCGAGCGGCGGTGATGATCTCGACGGCCTGATCGACCTCAGCCACGCTCGGCGTGAAGGCATCGACAATGGGGCGGATCTGATCCGGGTGGATGCTCCACATGCGTGTGTAGCCGAACTGCCGGCAGGCCATCGTCGCTGCGTCCATCAGCGCGCGCTTGTGCTTGAACTCGGTGACGACGCAGTGCGACGGCACCTTGGCCTGCGCATGACAAGCCGCCGCGATCTCGAGCTTGGCACGGACCACGAGCGGATGCTCGAACTGGCCCTTCGCGCCCATCGCCGATGCGGGAATCGCGCCGCGGTGCGCGGAGACGAAATCCATCAGGCCGAACGACAGCGACTCGATGCGCGGATGTGCAGCGATGGCCTGCACGTCGGCCAGCGCGCCGTGCGTTTCGACCAGCGCATGCAGCGGCACAGCCGCGCCGCCGAGCCGATCGATGGCTTGCGCTGCGCGCTGCACGTCGGCCGCGTGGCGCGGCTTTGGCAGCATCAGGTAGGCCGGCGCGCGCGCCGCGGCGAGCACGATGCTCGCCACCTCTTAGAACAACGGATTCAGCACCGGCAGCAGCCGCGCGCCGACGCGGCCGAAGCGGTTGTCGCTGCCGGCCAGCAGCGCGGCGATCAGCAGCGCCTGCTCGGCCTCGCCGCCGACCGGCGCACCGTCTTCGGCGTCGAGCGTGACGTCGAACACGGGGCCGAGTTCGGCCTGCAGCGCCAGACTCTTGCGCATGCGCGCCTCGACGCCGGCGTAGTGGTCGCAGACGGGAAGCACGGGGGCCGCGGGCTCGTCGGCGTCGAACAGCGCAACTCGTGGATGCATGGCTGGGGTACTCCGCCGCCGAAGGCGGCTCGTCAATCGAACTGGAGCTCCCGCTCGCAGGGGGGCTCGTGGGAGCAGTGTGAACAGCCGCAGGCGTCAAGCACCTGCTACAGCAGGTGCTTGACCCCGTCTTGTTCTGCGAGAAGCTCGGCCAGCGTCTTGTCGATGCAGCCCTTCGAGAACTCGTCGATCGGCAGATCCTTGACGATCGTGTACTTGCCCCCGGCCGTGGTCACCGGGTAGCCGAACATCACGTCCTTCGGGATGCCGTATTCGCCGTTGCTCGGCACGCCCATCGTCACCCATTCGCCGTTGCTGCCGAGCGCCCAATCGCGCATGTGGTCGATGGCGGCATTTGCCGCTGACGCGGCGGAAGACAAGCCGCGCGCTTCGATGATCGCCGCGCCGCGCTTGCCGACGGTCGGCAGGAAGGTGTCCTTGTTCCACACCTGGTCGTCGATCATGTCCTTCACGCTCTTGCCGTCGATGGTCGCGAAGCGGTAGTCGGCGTACATCGTCGGCGAGTGGTTACCCCAGACGGCGAGCTTCTTGATCGAGGCCACCGGCTTGCCGGTCTTCGCCGCAAGCTGCGACAGCGCACGGTTGTGGTCCAGACGCAGCATCGCCGTGAAGTTTTCGCGCGCCAGGCCCGGCGCGCTCTTCATCGCGATGTAGGCATTCGTGTTGGCCGGGTTGCCGACCACCAGCACCTTGACGTTGCGGCTGGCCATCGCATCGAGCGCCTTGCCTTGCGCGGTGAAGATGGCGCCGTTGATCGACAGCAGCTCGGCGCGCTCCATGCCGGCCTTGCGCGGCATCGAGCCGACGAGCAGCGCGTAGTCGGTGTCCTTGAACGCGGTCATCGGGTCGCTGTGCGCCTGCATGCCGGCGAGCAGAGGGAAGGCGCAGTCTTCCAGTTCCATCATCACGCCCTTCAACGCCTTCTGCGGCCCCTCGACCGGCACCTCGAGCAGTTGCAGGATGACCGGCTGGTCCTTGCCCAACATCTCGCCCGAGGCGATGCGAAACAGCAGGGCATAACCGATCTGGCCAGCGGCGCCGGTGACGGCAACGCGAACGGGCGTCTTGTTCATCGTGGGAGCTCCATGGAGGGTGCGGGAAGGCCCGCAGTGTAGTCCGCAAGCAGCCCTGCCGAGACAGTCTTCTATAAGACAGCAGACTGTGTTTCAATGCCCTATGTCAGCCGTTCCCCAATCCGAAGCGACCCCGCTGTTCCAGCCGCTGTACCGCCAGATCGCCGGGTTGATCACGAAGAGCCTCGACGGCGGCGAGTGGCAGCCGGGGCAGGCGATCCCGAGCGAGCTCGAGCTCGCGGCCCGCTACAAGGTCAGCCAGGGCACGGTGAGGAAGGCGGTCGACGAACTGGCTGCCGCCAATCTGCTGATCCGCCGCCAAGGCAAGGGCACCTTCGTCGCCACGCATGCCGAGGAGCAGTCGCGCTTTCGTTTTCTGCGA
>JANNJX010000585.1:0-2786 GCA_031396005.1 Burkholderiales bacterium | reverse complement strand
GCAGGGCTCGGCGCTCGCGCTGCCCGAAGCCGACGTGCTTCTGTTCGGCGGCGATCTGGCCTACCCCGGCGCCAGCGGGCCGGTCTACCAGTACCGCTTCCACGAGCCGTTCGCGATGGCGCAGGACCCGGCGAGCCGCTTTTGCGCCGGCGGCGCCGCTGCGCAGAAGATCGTCGCCGCGATTCCGCAGAACCACGACTGGTTCGACAGCGCCTCGACCTTCTGTCGCTACTTCGTGGCCCAGGACAAGGGCGACTTTCTGGGCGCGCGCACGCCGCAGCGCCAAACCTACTTTGCGCTGAAGCTGCCGCACGGCTGGTGGGTGCTCGGCTTTGACTGGGCGCTCACCGGCGACCTCGACCGCCAGCAGCTCGAAGCCTTCAAGGCGCTGCTGGACCCGACGCGCGACGACGGCATCCGACCCGGCGACGACCTGCTGCTGATCTACCCCGAGCCGTACTGGACGCGAAACCTCGGCGACGGTGCGCCCGACGGCTACCCGCGCCGCTACCAGCGCCTGGAGGCGCTGCTCGAAGCGCGCGGCGCGCGCATCCGCATGCGCCTAGCCGGCGATCTGCACCACTACCACCGCGAGTCGCTGGCCACCGCCGGCGCAGACACGCACCTCGTCACCTGCGGCACGGGCGGCGCCTTCCTGCACCCGACGCACAGCCTGGACGTGTCGGCGCGCAAGGTGCTCGACCGCGCACCGGAGCCGAGCGCGATCGACGCCGAGTTGCGCCACCGCGTGAGAATCGGTCGCAGCGGCCGCGGCGATAGTGAGGCCTTCACGCCGCAAGCCACCTGGCCCGCGCCGGCGACGACGCGGGCGCTGGCCTGGCGCAACCTGTGGGCGTTGTTCACGCTGCACTTCACGCGCGCGCCGTGGCGGCAAGGCCTGCCGGCGTCGATGCGCGATCTGTGGCTGAGCAACCTCGCCTTTGCGCTGGCCATCGGCGCGCTTTACGGCATCAATGCCTACGTCAACTCGTTCGTCTTCACCCTCTCGTTCGCGCCCGACGGCTTCCGCCCGATGCAACAGTTCGGCTTCGGCGAAGCCGCCACACGCTGGTTGGGCGCGATGGTCTTTTCGCCGCTGGCCACCGGCATCAACCTGGCCATGCTCGCCGGCTGCGTGCGCATCGCCTGGGAAGGCCCGGCGCACTGGTTCTGGCGCCTGGCCAGCGGCCTGCTGCACGGCATGGCGCATGGCTTTTGCATCTTCGCGCTGTACTGGCTCGCGGCGCAGCTGCTCGCACCGTGGCTGGCGGTGCTCGGACCGGTGGCCACGCTGACCGTTGGCCTCGGCCTGTGGCTGGCCGTTGCAGTGGCAGGTGTCTTCGTCGGTGGCGCGCTCTTCGGCCTGTACCTGGCGCTGATGAGCGGCGTCTTCGGCCAGTTGCCGAACAACGCTTTCGGCTCGCTGGCGATCGAAGACTACAAGGGCTTCCTGCGCATGCGCCTCACGCCCGCCGGCCTCGATGTGCTGATGCTCGGCACCGATCGCGTGGCGCCGGCAGCGGACTGGCGAGTGATCGACCGCTTCTTGATTGGCAAGACCACCGCGGGTCAGAGCTTGCCAAGCGCGCCGGGGATCGTCACGTCATCGGGCCAATCCGACTCGACGATGTCCATGCCGGTGCGCAACTCGTAGCTCGACTCGTGAAAGCCGCCGGCGAGTTCGGCTTCCTCTTCTGCGCTGAGCGGCGGCGGCAGCGTCGGCTGCGGGCTTTTGCGCTGCTGCATGTCCTTCACCGAGCCGGGTGCCGGCACGGTCGGCGCAGGCCGCATCGAGGGCATGCGTGCGAGCGGCAGGCGGTTGGGTCGGATCCACATGGCAACGCAAATGTCTCGCAGAACCCGGCCCAGGTCCATGCCCAAGACGGGGATACACGCGTCGCTACCTCGGAAATGCGGGGGTGCGCCGCCCAGAACCCCACCATGGCGGGCACGCCGCTGCTTGTTCCGGCTCGCTACACGTCGAACTTGACACCTTGCGCCAGCGGCAGCGCGTTGCTGTAGTTGACCGTGTTGGTGACGCGGCGCATGTACTGCCGCCAGGCGTCGGAGCCCGATTCGCGGCCGCCGCCGGTTTCTTTTTCGCCGCCGAAGGCGCCGCCGATCTCGGCGCCCGAGGTGCCGATGTTGACATTGGCGATGCCGCAATCGCTGCCGGCGGCGCTCATGAAGGCCTCGGCCTCGCGGATGTCGGTGGTGAAGATCGCGCTGCTCAAGCCCTGCGGCACCGCGTTGTGCAAGGCCATCGCGCCGTTGAGCGTTTCGTACTTCAGCACGTAGAGGATCGGCGCGAAGGTTTCGTGGCAGACGACGGCCGTTTGCGACGGCATCGTCACCAGCGCCGGCTCGGCGTAGTACGCGCCGGCGTGCTCGCTGGTCAACGCGCGCGCCCCGCCGCGGACGGTGCCGCCTTGCTGCTTCGCGTCTTGCAGCGCTTGCTGCATCGCATCGAATGCGGCCTTGTCGATCAATGGGCCGACGAGGGTGCCCTCTGTCAGCGGATCGCCGATCTTCAACTGCACGCGCACCTTGTCGAGCTTGGCGACGAGCGCCTCGTGCACGGACGCATGCGCGATGACGCGCCGCGTCGTCGTGCAGCGCTGGCCGGCGGTGCCCCAGGCGCCGAAGGCGATCGCACGCACAGCGAGGTCGAGGTCGGCCTTGTCGGAGACGATCAGCGCGTTGTTGCCGCCGAGTTCGAGCAGGCAGCGGCCGAAGCGCGCCGCGACCTTCGGGCCGACGATGCGGCCCATGCGCGTCGAGCCGGT
>JANNJX010000534.1:0-8115 GCA_031396005.1 Burkholderiales bacterium | reverse complement strand
CCGGTGGCGTACGTGCGCAGCGAGCTGCCGCCCTTGAAGGCGTCGGGTCTTTCGAGGATGGCCAGCAGCGTGGCCGATACGGCGTCTTCGGCGGCGGCTTCGCTGCGCAGTTGCAGTTTGGCAAAGCGCAGCAGCGGTTTGTGCAGCGTGGACAGTTCTTGTTCGAGTGGGCTCATGCTGTGTATTTTGCGGGCAATTCTGTCGCGTCGCTAAACTCGCAAAACACCCTACCGGACTGCCGAACCCATGCCCATCTACCGCCTCGACGAGCACTCGCCGCAGATTGATCCCACGGCCTGGGTGGCCGACAGCGCGGTGCTGGTCGGCCGCGTCGTGCTCGGCCCCGGCGCCAGCGTCTGGTTCGGTGCCGTGCTGCGTGCCGACAACGAGCCGATCACCATCGGCGCGCGCTGCAACATTCAGGAAGGCGCGGTGCTGCACACCGACCCTGGGTTTCCGCTGACGTTGGAAGAAGGCGTGTCGGTCGGGCATCAGGCGATGCTGCATGGCTGCACGGTGGGCAAGGGCAGCCTGATCGGCATCCAGGCGGTGGTGCTCAATGGCGCCGTGATTGGCGCCGATTGCCTGGTCGGCGCGTGTGCGCTCGTCACCGAGAACAAGCGCTTCGACGCCGGTTCGTTGATCGTCGGCTCGCCGGCGGTCGTCAAGCGCGCGATGGATGCGCAGCAGATCGCCGGCTTGGCGGACAGTGCCAGCGGCTACGTCTCCCGCGCGGCGCGCTACCGGGCGTCGCTGGTGCGCATCGAGTGAAGCGCGCATGACCGACGAGTTGCACAAGTTCCTCTTCGAGGGCCTGCCGGTGCGCGGCATGCTCGTGCGGCTCGGGCCGTCGTGGCGCGAGGTGCAGGCGCGCCGCCAGGCGCAGGGCGCGTATCCGCGGCCGGTGCGCCACCTGCTCGGCGAGATGGCGGCGGCGGCGACGCTGATGCAGGCCAACATCAAGTTCGATGGTGCGCTGATCCTGCAAGTCTTCGGCGACGGCCCGGTGAAGTTGGCTGTCGTGGAGGCGCAGCCCGAGCTGTCGTATCGCGCCACGGCCAAGGTGGTCGGTGACGTGCCGGCCGACGCGCAGCTTGCGGCGATGGTCAACCTGCATCGCAAGGGCCGCTGCGTGATCACGCTCGACCCGCAGGACAAGCGCGGTGGCGCGCAGCCCTACCAGGGCATCGTCGCGCTGCACGGCGACCAGGGCGAGCCGCTGCAGCATCTGGCCGAGGTGCTGGAGCACTACATGCTGCAGTCGGAACAGCTCGACACGCGCTTGATGCTCGCGGCCAATGACGACGTTGCAGCGGGCTTGCTGATCCAGCGCTTGCCGGTTGAAGGCGAAGGCAACCTCGAACGTGAGCAGCGTGAGGATCAGATCGGGTTGAACGAGGCTTTCAATCGCATCGCGCATCTGGCTGCGACGTTGAGCCGCGACGAGTTGCTCACGCTCGATGCCGACACCGTGCTGCGCCGTCTTTTCTGGGAGGAGAACGTGCGCCGCTTCGAGCCGCTGGCGCCGCGCTTTGCCTGTCGTTGCTCGCGCGAGCGCGTGCGCGGCATGCTGCGCGGGCTGGGTCGTGAGGAGGTGCAGAGCATCCTCGACGAGCGCGGCGATGTCGAGATCGGCTGCGAGTTCTGCGGCACGCAGTACAGATTCGACGCGGTCGATGCGGGCGATGTGTTCACGCCGCCGGCGCAGCGCGTGCCGGGGTCGGGCAGCGTGAACTGATCAACGCGCGTTGCGAAGGCGGTGCTCGCAATCGGGCACGTCGCATTTTTCACAGACCCACTGCCACGCGGGTTGGGCTGCGTTGCGTGCTGCCAGGCGGGTGAACAAACCGCTGCCTTGCACGGCGCGGCGGCCGAGCAGCGGCGTCACGGCATTGAGCGCATTGTCGATTCGCGCTTCGCCGCTGCCGCTGACGAGCGACCAGCCGATGCCGTGCGCCGTGAGCAACTCGCGCAGCATCGCGTCGATCGGCGCGCGCACATGCTCGCCTTCACGCTGCAGGCCGTCGGCCACCCAGGGCAGGTCAAGCGCGGTGACGAGCGTGTGCTGCACGCTCGCCGCATGTTCGGCGCCCGCCCACGCGTCGAGCGTTCGATCATCGAAGACGAAGCGGCTGTAGACAGCGATCATCAACGCGCTCGTGTCGGCGACGGCGACGTCGTGCGTGGCCGCGGCTTGGGCAATGCGGTCCTGTTGCGTTTGTGCGATGCCGCGCTGTTCGTCGATGCGCGGCGTGCGTCCCATCTGCTCGCACCAGGTGCGCAGGTGTTCATCGACATGCGTGCACGTCAAACCCGTTTCAGCGGCAATCCGCCGCGCGAGCGACAGCGCGAGCGTCGATTTGCCGGTGCTCTCGGCGCCGACGACGGCGATCACGAGGCTGTCAGGCCGAGTCACACTGCTGCCGCACGTTGTTTCCATGCCCGCCACCCGACCACCGACAGCACAGCGAACAGTGCATAGAGCAGCACCGTCAGCCACAAGCCCTTGTAGGCGAACAGCGCGACGCTGACGATGTTGACGCCCAGCCACACCGGCCAGTTCTCGACGTACTGCCTGCCCAGCAACCATTGGCCGGCGACGCTCGCTGCCGTGGGCAATGCATCGAAGAAGGGCACGTCGGTGTCGGTGAAGCGGCGCAATGCGAGGCCGAGCAACGGCCACGCCGCGAGCGCGGCGGCGGCAACGATGAGGCCGGTGCGTGCATCGATGCGCCGCACGCGCAGCGCCGAGCCATCGGCCAGACGTGCGAACTTCCACTGCCACCAGCCCCAACCTGCGACGAGCACGAACAGCACTTGCAGCCCCGCTTCACCGTAGAGCCTGCTGTGCGCGAACAGAACCATGTAGGCCAGCGAGCTGACGATGGCCAGCGGCCAGGCGATCAGTTGCACGCGCATGTTGGCCAAGACCATCCACAACGCGAGCACGAAGGCAACGAGTTCGAGCCAGGAGACCGGGCTGCCGAGCAGGGAGAGGGGCGCCGCGAGCAGCGGCGCGAAGGCGTCCATCGGCGCTACAGCGGCTGAGCGCCGGGCCGCCCCAAGCCGGCCGCGCGCCCCCTCGGGGGGCAGCGACCGCAGGGAGCGTGGGGGTTCTTCATCGCGGTCTGGCCACTTGCACCAGGATCTCGTCGGGCTTGACCATGCCGAGTTCCCAACGCGCGCGCTCTTCCACCATCTCCAGCCCCTCGCGCAGATCGCGCACCTCGGCGACGAGTTGGTCGTTGCGGGCGCGTGCCTGATCGTTCAGCGCCGTTTGCTTGTCGAGTTCCAACTGCAGCCGCATCGTGTACGGCTTGCCGGAGCTGCCGAGCCACAACTGCGCCTGCACGAACAGCAGCAGCGCCAGCAGCGCCAGCGTCGACCAGGGCAGGCGGCGCAGGTTCATTTCAGGTTCTGTCTCGGAACGCCGCGCGGCCCGGATAGGAAGCGACGTCACCGAGGTCTTCTTCGATGCGCAGCAACTGGTTGTACTTGGCGACGCGGTCGCTGCGGCTCATCGAGCCGGTCTTGATCTGCCCGGCGTTGGTGCCCACCGCGATGTCGGCAATCGTCGAATCTTCGGTTTCGCCCGAGCGGTGGCTGATGACCGACGTCCAGCCGGCGCGCTTGGCCATCTCGATGGCGGCGAAGGTTTCGGAGAGCGTGCCGATCTGGTTGATCTTGATCAGGATCGAGTTGGCGATGCCTTTGTCGATGCCTTCTTTCAAGATCTTCGTGTTGGTGACGAACAGGTCGTCGCCGACCAGTTGCACCTTGCTGCCGAGCTTGTCGGTGAGGTGCTTCCAGCCGTCCCAATCGGATTCGCCCATGCCGTCTTCGATGCTGATGATCGGGTACTTGTCGCACCAGGTGGCGAGGATGTCGGTCCACTCGGCAGCGGCGAGCGTCAGGCCTTCGCCTTCGAGGTGGTACTTGCCTTCCTTGTGGAACTCGCTGGCGGCGCAGTCGAGGCCGATGGCGATCTGCTCGCCGGGCTTGTAGCCGGCCTTCTCGATCGCTTCCAGAATCATCTGGATCGCGGCCTCGTGGCTGGCGACGTTCGGTGCGAAGCCGCCTTCGTCGCCGACAGCCGTCGTCATGCCCTTGGCGTCGATGATCGTCTTCAGCGCGTGGAAGACCTCGGCGCCGTAGCGCACCGCTTCGCGAAACGTCGGCGCGCCGACGGGGATGATCATCAGCTCCTGCAAATCGAGGTTGTTGTTCGCATGCGCGCCGCCGTTGATGACGTTCATCATCGGCACCGGCAACGTGTTGGCGTTCATGCCGCCGAAGTAGCGGTACAGCGGCAGGCCGGACTCTTCGGCCGCCGCGCGCGCCACGGCCATGCTGACGGCAAGCGTGGCGTTGGCGCCCAGACGGCCCTTGTTGTCGCTGCCGTCGAGGTCGATCAGCGTCTTGTCGAGGAAGGCTTGTTCCGAAGCATCGAGGCCGAGCACAGATTCGCTGATCTCGGTGTTGATGTGCTCGACGGCCTTCAACACACCCTTGCCGCCGTAGCGGTTCTTGTCGCCGTCGCGCAGCTCGATCGCTTCACGCGAACCGGTCGATGCGCCCGACGGCACGGCCGCGCGGCCCATCGTGCCGGACTCCAGCAGCACGTCGCATTCAACAGTGGGGTTGCCGCGGCTGTCCAGGATCTCCCGGCCGACGATATCGACGATGGCGCTCATGCAATCGTTTCCTTTGAGTTGTGTCGTTGATCAGACCGGGGCAGCCACGCCCTCGACCAGAACCATGTTGAAGTACTCGGTGGCGCCGACGCGCTTCTCGCGCACCTGCTTGTAATGCGCGTCGTCGTAGAAGGCCTTGGCCTTCTCGTAGCTCGGGAAGCGCAGAACCGCCACGCGGTGCGGCGTCCAGTCGCCTTCGAGCGTTTCCTGCTTGCCGCCGCGCACCACGTACTCGCCGCCGAAGGCTTTCACCGAAGCCGGCGCTTCGGCCATGTACTGCTTGTACTGCTCCATGTCGGTGATGTTCATCTCGACGATCAGGTAGGCGGGTGTCATTGAGTGCTCAGCAGAAGTAGTCGTTTTGGAGAAGGAATTGCTTCCCGATCTGAAAGGTCAATCATCCCCACCGTGATCACGCGGCGGTGCGCTTGCGCGCTGGCTGCCTGGGCCGACCCACGGAGCGAGTCGACGAATTGGCCAGAGTCAATAATCCACGCAGGGCCTCGTTCACAGCCTCGCTGTTTGGAAATGCCTTGGTCAGCGCAGGATCGATGACGACGATGTGGCTCGCCTTCGCATGGCGCGCGGCATGCCTGCCACGCACGCCTTTGCCCAAGTCCACACGTCGATACTCGGCGCGCATCTCGTCTTTTGCTTTGCTCATAGGCTCGGTGGAGCAGAGTCGGGGATCAGCACGAAAAATCATTCTCCAGCAGCGGCTGCTTTTTGATCACGCGGTCTAGCGCCACGAGCTGTTCGAGCAGCGCCTTCATGTGCTTCAACGGCACCGCGTTCGGGCCATCGGACATCGCGTTCGCCGGATCAGGATGCGTCTCCATGAACACGCCCGCCACGCCGACAGCGATCGCCGCGCGCGACAGCACCGGCACGAACTCGCGCTGGCCGCCGCTCGTCGTGCCTTGACCGCCCGGCAACTGCACACTGTGCGTGGCGTCGAAGACGACGGGCGCGCCGGTCTCGCGCATGATCGCCAGCGAGCGCATATCGGAGACGAGGTTGTTGTAGCCGAAAGAGGCGCCGCGTTCGCAGGCCATGAAGCTGTCTTCGGGCAGGCCTTTTTCCTTCGCCGCCGCACGCGCCTTGTCGATGACGTTCTTCATGTCGTGCGGCGCCATGAACTGGCCCTTCTTGATGTTCACCGGCTTGCCGCTTTGGGCGACGGCACGGATGAAATCGGTCTGGCGCGACAAGAAGGCCGGCGTCTGCAACACATCGACGACAGCGGCCACGGCAGTCACGTCGGCCTCGTTGTGCACGTCGGTGAGTATCGGCACTTTGAGTTCGCGCTTGACCTTCGCCAGGATCTCCAGGCCCTGGTCCATACCCGGCCCGCGAAACGACGTGCCGCTCGAACGGTTCGCTTTGTCGTAGCTCGACTTGAAGATGAACGGGATGCCGAGCGCCGACGTGATTTCTTTCAGCCGCCCCGCCACATCCATCTGCAACTGCTCGCTCTCGACGACGCAGGGCCCCGAGATCAGGAAGAAGGGCTTGTCCAGGCCGACATCGAATCCACACAGCTTCATGCGACAACCTTCACGGGAGACGACGTGCGCAGCGCCTGGTGATCCAGCGCCGCCTTCACGTAGTGATTGAACAGCGGGTGCCCCTCCCACGGCGTGCTCTTGAACTCCGGGTGGAACTGCACGCCGACGAACCACGGGTGCTGCTCGAGCGGCAGCTCGACGATCTCGGTCAACTTGTCGCGCTGCGTGATCGCGCTGATGACCAAGCCCGCCTGCTGCAGGCGCTCGAGGTAATGTGTGTTGGCCTCGTAGCGGTGGCGGTGGCGCTCGGTGACGACGCCGCCGTAGATCTGGTGCGCCAGCGTGCCGGCTTTGACGTCCGAGCTTTGCGCGCCCAGGCGCATCGTGCCGCCGAGGTCCGACGTGGCATCGCGCTTCTGGATCGAGCCGTCGCGGTCCTGCCACTCGTCGATCAGCGCGATCACCGGGTGCGGTGAGGCGGGCTCGAACTCGGTGCTGTTGGCACCCGTCAAGCCGGCGAGGTGGCGCGCGACTTCGATCGTCGCCACCTGCATGCCCAGGCAGATGCCCAGGTAGGGAATCTTGTTCTCGCGCGCGTACTTGGCAGCGAGGATCTTGCCCTCGACGCCGCGCTTGCCGAAACCGCCGGGCACCAGCACGGCGTCGAAGCGCGCCAACTGGCTCGCGTTCTGCTCGGTCAGTGTCTCCGCATCCACATACTCGATCTTCACGCGCGCATGGTTATGGATGCCAGCGTGGCGCAGCGCTTCGTTGAGCGACTTGTAGGAGTCGCTCAAATCCGTGTACTTGCCGCACATCGCGATCGTGACTTCGCGCTTCGGGTGCAGCTCTTCGTGCACCAGCGTGTCCCAGCGCCGCAGGTCGGCCGGCCGGGTCAGCAGTTGCAGCTTCATGCAGATCTGCTCGTCCAGGCCCTGCTCGTGCAGCACGCGCGGCACCTTGTAGATCACGTCGACGTCGGGCATCGAGATCACGCCGTGCAGCGGCACGTTGGTGAACAGGCTGATCTTCTCGCGCTCGTCGTCGGGAATCAGCCGGTCGGCGCGACACAAGAGCGCGTCGGGCTGGATGCCGATTTCACGCAGCTTCTGCACCGTGTGCTGCGTCGGCTTGGTCTTCAACTCACCGGCGGCGGCGATGAAGGGCACGTAGGTCAGGTGCACGAAGGCGAAGTTGGTGGCGCCGAGCTTCAGGCTCATCTGCCGCACCGCTTCGAGGAAGGGCAGCGATTCGATGTCTCCGACTGTGCCGCCGATCTCGACGATGGCAACGTCCACCGGCTGTGCGTTCGCCCCTTTGAGCACGAACTCCTTGATTTCGTTGGTGACATGCGGGATCACCTGTACCGTCTTGCCCAGGTAATCGCCGCGGCGCTCCTTCTCCAATACCGCCTTGTAGATCTGGCCGCTGGTGAAGTTGTTGCTGCGGCGCATGCGCGTCGTGATGAAGCGCTCGTAGTGGCCGAGATCGAGGTCGGTTTCGGCCCCGTCGTCGGTGACGAACACCTCGCCGTGCTGATACGGCGACATGGTCCCCGGATCGACGTTGAGGTAGGGATCCAGCTTTCGCAGCCGGACCGAGTAACCACGGGCTTGCAGAAGTGCTCCGAGGGCCGCTGAAGCCAGCCCTTTGCCAAGCGAGGAGACCACGCCGCCGGTAATGAAGATGTACCGCGCCATGGACCTTGAGAGTAGAGCTAAAGGCCTCTGATTCGAAGCCCGTATTTGTCATTCTCCACTGCAACCCGGCCGCCGGGGTTGCGCACGGTGGCAGATTTATTCGCAAGGGGGTAATTCGTATTTACTCGCCATTGGGTAATCCGATCCTATTCGATCCTTTGATCCTATTGTGAAGGATGGAGTGGCTCAACATGATCTGACCTACTTATAGCC
>JANNJX010000490.1:0-8751 GCA_031396005.1 Burkholderiales bacterium | reverse complement strand
GAACTGGCCGAGTCCGATGGAGGCCGAGTCGCCGTCGCCGGAGACGCCGAGGTAGAGCAGGCTGCGGTTGGCGAGGTTGGCACCGGTCAGCACCGAGGGCATGCGCCCATGCACGGTGTTGAAGCCGTGCGAGGCGCCGAGAAAGTAGTCCGGCGTCTTGGAGCTGCAGCCGATGCCGCTCATCTTGGCCACTTGGTGCGGCTCGATGTCGAGCTCCCAGCAGGCCTGCACGATTGCCGCTGAGATCGAGTCGTGGCCGCAGCCGGCGCACAGCGTCGAGATGCGGCCTTCGTAGTCACGGCGCGTGTAGCCGACCTTGTTCTTGGTCAGCGTCGGGTGGTGCAGCCTGGGCTTGGCGATGTAGGTCATGTCAGTTGCTCCAGTGCGCATCGCGCGGCTGGCGACGTGCGAAAACGGCGGGGGCTTTCAGCCCGTTGCGGACATTCACGACGGTCCGCTCTCCGTTCGCCCTGAGGTATCGAAGGGCCTGCGCGTCACCGTTCGGGCTGAGATATCGAAGCCTTCTTCCCCGGGCCAAGGGCTTCGACAGGCTCAGCCCGAACGGTGCTGGGGAAACAGCCCTTCGATACCTCAGGGCGAACGGGGTGGGCGAGCGCACTGTCGCCAACAGCCGCTCCGAGCCGAAAGCAGACGGTGACACGCAAGCGGGTTTCATTTCAGCCCTCGTCCGACGAAGGAACGCAGGAGCGCTTCGAAGTCCTCATGCGAACTCTTTCTTCCACACCATGTTCTTGCGGATCGCACCGGCGATGAAGCGTGCGGTGATCGGCGTGCCGTCGAAGTGGAGCACACACACCAGGCGTGCCGGGTCGAGGTCGAGTTCGTTGACGAGCAGCGTGTGCATCTGGCCGTCGCGGTTTTGCTCGACGACGAAGACTTTCTCGTGCGCGGCGATGAACTCGCGCACTGCCTGCGGAAACGGGAACGCGCGCAGCCGCAGCGCGTCGAGAAGCACGCCCTCGGCTTCGAGCGCGTCGAGCGCCTCGTGCATCGCCGCGCTCGTCGAGCCGAAGAAGATCGCGCCGAAGCGCGTCGGCCGCGACGCTTTGCGCAGCAGCGGCGGCGGAACGAGCTCGGCCGCAGTGCGGAACTTGCGCAGCAGCCGCTCCATGTTGTAGAGGTAGTCCGGCCCGCGCTCCGAGTAGCGCGCATACGCGTCGCGCGTCGTGCCGCGGGTGAAAAACGCGCCCTTGCTCGGGTGCGTGCCGGGCAGCGTGCGCCAGGGGATGCCGTCGCCGTCCACGTCCTTGTAGCGGCCGAAGTCCTTGCCCGCCTCGAGCTGCTCGGCGCTCATCACCTTGCCGCGGTCGTAGGTGCGGGTGTCGTCCCAGGCGAACGGCTCGCACAGGCGCTGGTTCATGCCGATGTCGAGATCGCTCATCACGAACACCGGCGTCTGCAGCCGATCGGCGAGGTCGAGCGCCGCGGCGGCGTGCAGGAAGCACTCGTGCGGGTCCTGCGGCAGCAGCATCACATGCTTGGTATCGCCGTGCGAGGCATACGCGCAGGCCAGCAGGTCGGCCTGCTGGGTGCGCGTGGGCATGCCGGTGGACGGGCCGCCGCGCTGCACGTCGATGATCGTCACCGGGATCTCAGCAAAGTAGGCCAGCCCGATGAACTCGGTCATCAGCGACACCCCCGGCCCCGAGGTCGCGGTGAAGGCGCGAGCGCCGTTCCAGCCCGCGCCGACCACCATGCCGATCGACGCGATCTCGTCCTCGGCCTGCACGATGGCGAAACGGTGCTGGCCGGTGGACGGGTCGACGCGAAACTTCTCGCAGTACTTCTGGAACGACTCGGCCACCGACGACGACGGCGTGATCGGGTACCACGCCGCCACGGTGGCGCCGCCGTAGACGCAGCCCAGCGCAGCGGCGCTGTTGCCATCGGTGAAAATGCGCGAGCCCACGGCATCGGCACGACGCACCCGGATGCCGAGCGGCGCCTTCAGATGCTGCGCGACGTAATCGCGGCCGATCTGCAAGGCCTGCAGATTGGCGCCGAGCAACCGCTCCTTGCCCTTGTACTGCTCGGCGAAAAGCTTCTCGAACACGCTCACGTCCATGTCGAGCAGCACCGACAGCACGCCGACGTAGACGATGTTCTTGAACAGCTGGCGTTGGCGCGGGTCGCTGTAGGCGTCGTTCGTGATCTGGGTGAGCGGCACACCGATCACCTGCACGTCGTCGCGAAAGGCCGTGGGCGGCATCGGCCGCGTGCTGTCATAGAGCAGGTAGCCGCCGGACTCGATCTCGGCGAGATCGGTGTCCCAGGTCTGCGGGTTCATCGCCACCATCATGTCCACGCCGCCGCGCCGGCCGGCGTAGCCCTTCTCGCAGACCCGCGCCTCGTACCAGGTGGGCAGGCCCTGGATGTTGCTCGGGAAGATGTTGCGCGGCGCCACCGGCACGCCCATGCGGATCACCGCCTTGGCGAACAACTCGTTCGCCGACGCCGAGCCCGAGCCGTTGACGTTGGCGAACTTGATGACGAAGTCGTTGACCGACTCGATGCGCTTCATGTCAGTTGCTCCACCGCGCATTGCGCAACCCGCCACGGACGAAACCGGCGGCGGCTTGCGGCGTGTTGCGGCTGTTGGCCTGCGTGCGAAGTTCGCTTGCTCCAACGCCGGTGCTTGCAAGGCGACGGGCGGACCGAGGGCGGTGCGGCGACCGAGCGATTTCTGGTACTCCAGCATGAGCGCGGGCGCCGCGCCGCCCTCGGGCCAAGCGCGATCGATGCAGAAAGCGGACTTTGAATTTCGGCAACGGGCCGAATGCAGACGGCGCTGTGCTCGCAAGTTTCATCTCAGCCCCCACGGCCGCTGTACGGTCTTGCTGCCGGGCTCATACCGCAACCTTCGGTGTCGGCGAGGCGGGCGCCGCGTCGCGGCAGCGCGGCCCAGCCTGCGTGGTGTACAGCAGCATCTTCTGCATGTCCCAGGCGCCGGTGGGGCAGCGTTCGGCGCACAGGCCGCAGTGCAGGCAGACATCCTCGTCCTTGACCATCACGCGGCCACTCTTCAGCCCGGTGGAGACGTACAGGTCCTGCTCTGCGTTGCGCGCCGGCGCCTTGAGCCGCGTGCGCAGATCGGCCTCGTCGCCCGGCGCGGTGAAGGTGATGCAGTCCATCGGACAGATATCGACGCAGGCGTCGCACTCGATGCAGGTGTCGCGGTTGAACACGGTCTGCACGTCGCAGTTCAGGCAGCGTTGGGCCTCGCGCCAGGCGGTGGCCTCGTCGAAGCCGAGTTCGACCTCGACGCGGATGCTCGCCAGCGCCTTTTCAGCCGCGGCCCAGGGCACTTTGAAACGCGTGTCGGCCGAGATGTCGTTGTCGTAACTCCATTCGTGGATGCCCATCTTCTGCGACATCAGGTTGGCCATCGGCGGCGGGCGCTTCGCCGGGTCTTCGCCGTGCAGCAGCCGGTCGATCGACAGCGCCGCCTCGTGGCCATGGGCCACCGCGGTGATGATGTTCTTCGGCCCGAAGGCCGCGTCGCCGCCGAAGAACACCTGCGGCAGCGTCGACTGGAACGTCGTCGCGTTCAGCACCGGCAGGCCCTGCTCGTCGAAGGCGATGCCGCTGTCACGCTCGATCCACGGGAACGCATTCTCCTGGCCGATCGCCACCAGCACCGTGTCGCAGGGCACGAACACGTCGGCCTCACCGCTAGGCACCAGGCGGCGCCGTCCGTTGTCGTCGTAGATCGCCACGACGCGCTCAAAGCTCATGCCCGTCGCCTTGCCGCCTTCGTGCACCACCGCCTTGGGCACGTGGAAGTTGATGATCTCCACCTTCTCGTGCAGCGCGTCTTCCTTCTCCCACGGCGAGGCCTTCATCTCGTCGAAGCCGCTGCGCACGATCACCTTCACGTCCTTGCCGCCGAGCCGCTTGGCCGAGCGGCAGCAGTCCATCGCGGTGTTGCCGCCGCCGAGTACGATCACGCGCTCGCCCACGCTCGTGATGTGGCCGAACGAGACCGACGCCAGCCAGTCGATGCCGATATGGACGGCCGCCGCCGCTTCGGCGCGGCCGGGCACGGCGAGATCGCGCCCGCGCGGTGCGCCGCAGCCGACGAACACCGCATCGAAGCCCTCGCGCAGCAATGCGCGCATCGAGTCGATCCGCGCGCCGCTGCGCAAGGTGACGCCGAGATCGAGCACCAGGTTGGTCTCCTCGTCGATCACCGCCTCGGGAAGGCGGAACTTCGGGATCTGCGAGCGCATGAAGCCGCCCGCCTTGGCCTCGGCGTCGAACACCGTCACGTCGTAGCCGAGCGGCGTCAGGTCGCGTGCCACGGTGAGCGACGCCGGCCCCGCGCCGATGCAGGCGATGCGCTTGCCATTCTTCGGCGCGCGCTTGGGCATGCGCGCGCTGATGTCGCCCTTGTGGTCGGCCGCGACGCGCTTCAACCGGCAGATCGCCACGGGCTCGGCAACGATCTTCGGCCCGAGAGGGGCTTCGCCCCGGCCCCCCGAGGGGGTGCCCCCGCCTTGGGGCGGCCCGGCGTCGGGGCCGTTGTTCTCCTCCACGCGGCCGCGCCGGCAGGCCGGCTCGCAGGGCCGGTCGCAAGTGCGGCCGAGGATGCCAGGAAAGACGTTGGAGACCCAGTTGATGATGTAGGCGTCGCTGTAGCGGCCCTGGCCGATCAGCCGGATGTACTCCGGCACGGGGGTGTGGGCGGGGCAGGCCCATTGGCAGTCGACGACCTTGTGGAAGTACGACGCGCCGGCGCTTTCGGTGGGTTGCAAGGCGGGCTCCGTGGAGGCGTCCTCAGTCTAGGCACCTTCGGGCGGCCGTACCTCAGGACGAACACGCATCCATGCCCTCTTCTTGCACAGCATCAAACCCGGTACCCCGGATCCTTGCGATCGATCAACCGCTGCATCGCCGCAAACCCATCCTCACCGGCGCCATATTTCGGATTGAAGTTCAACGCGTCGCGGACGCAGGCTTCGAGCACCGGCACCGGGATCGGCCGCAGCGCGCCCTTGCCCTGCGTGGCCATCTGCACTTCGCAGGCCCGTTGCACCACCCACATGTATGCGAAGGCCTGTGCCAAGGTCTGCCCGATCACCACCGGCCCGTGGTTGCGCAGCAGCAGCACCGGTTTGCATTCCATTGAGCCCCCATGCCCACCGAGGGGGCCGGGCTCGCTTGGGAGCGGCCCGGCGCTCGCCCGGGCACTCGCCAGGATGCGCGCGCCCTCCTCGGCATGAACGGTGATGCCCTCGAAGTCGTGATACGCCACCTTGCCCCACAACTGAGCGGCGTAGAAGTTGGTGAACGACAGGCCCGCTTCGAGACAGCACACGGCCATCGTCGGCGTGGTGTGCACATGCATCACGCAGTGCGCTTCCGGCAACGTGGCGTGGATCGCGCCGTGGAAGGTGAAGCCTGCAGGGTTGATCGGCCAGTCGCTGTGGCCGAGGATGTTGCCTTGCACATCCACCTTGACCAGGGTCGACGCGGTGACTTCGCTGTAATGCAGACCGAACGGGTTGACGAGAAAGTGCTGCGCTGCGCCCGGCACGCGCAGCGAGAGGTGGTTGTAGATGAGTTCACTCCAACCGAGGTGGTCGAAGATGCGGTAGGCGGCGGCGAGCTGCACGCGTGCGTCCCACTCCGCGGCGCTGAAGCGCTCCGGGCGGGTGAAGTTCTGGCGGGTAAAGGCATCGCGGCTCATGGTGTGTGGTCCTCAAACGAAGCGAAACGACACGGCGCCCAGCGGCCCGCAGTCGGCATTTCAATGGCTCCTGGTGCGGCGCTATTCTGTTGGCCAGCCTCGGTAAAGGAACCCCCTCATGAAGTCCCTGTTCATCGGCGGCCGCTGGCTCGCCGCGCGCGACGAGCGCAGCCTGCCTGTCGTCAACCCCGCCGACGGGCAGACCTTCGACCGCATCGCCCGCGGCGGCGCGCACGAGGTCGATCTGGCCGTCGCCGCCGCGCGCGCGTCGCTCGGTGGCGCGTGGGGGCGAATGACCGCCACCGAACGCGGCCGCGTGCTGCAAAAGATCGGCCAGGGCGTGCAGGACCATGCCGACGAGCTGGCCCGGTTGGAGGCGCGCGACACCGGCAAGCCGATGACCACGGCGCGCAACGACATCGCGGTGCTGGCGCGCTATTTCGAGTTCTACGGCAGCGCCGCCGACAAGGTGCACGGCGAGTCGATTCCGTTTCTCGCCGGTCACCAGGTGACGCTGCTGCGCGAGCCGCTGGGCGTCACCGCGCACATCATCCCGTGGAACTACCCGGCGCAGATCCTCGGCCGCACGATCGCGGCGGCACTGGCGATGGGCAACGCCACGGTGTTGAAGCCAGCCGAGGACACGAGCCTGTCGGCGCTGCGCGTGGCCGAGATCGCCGTCGCGGCGGGCCTGCCCGAGGGCGCGCTCAATGTCGTCACCGGCACCGGCGAGGAGGCCGGTGCGGCGCTGGCGGCGCACCCGGGCATCGACTTCATCACCTTCACCGGCAGCGTCGAAGTCGGCACGCTGGTGCAGCAGGCCGCGGCGAAGAACGCCGTCAAATGCGTGCTCGAACTCGGCGGCAAGAGCCCGCAGATCGTCTTCGCCGACGCCGACGTCGAACGCGCGCTGCCGATCGTCGTCCGCGCGATCCTGCAGAACGCCGGGCAGACCTGCACCGCCGGCAGCCGGCTGCTGGTGCAACGCGACATCCACGACAGCTTCGTCGCCCGCGTGGCCGAAGCGTTTGCGAAGACGCGCGCCGGCACGCCGGAGATGGACCTCGATTGCGGCCCGCTGATGAATCCGGCGCAGGTGGCGCGGGTGCAGCGCTTCATCGACAACGCGCGTGCCGACGGCGTGCCCGTGCTCGCGCAAGGGGCCATCGCCGACGACGTGCCGGCCGGCGGCTACTACGTGCGGCCGACGCTGTTCGGCCCGGTGCCGCGCGACAACGCCCTGGCGCGCGAGGAAGTCTTCGGCCCGGTGCTGGCGGTGTTGCCGTTCGACGACGAGGCCGACGCGATCACGCTGGCCAACGCCACCGACTACGGCCTGCTCGCAGCCGTCTGGACCGAGAACGGCGGCAGAGCGCAGCGCGTGGCCAAGGCCGTGCGCGCAGGGCAGGTCTTCATCAACTGCTACGGCGCCGGCGGCGGCGTGGAGCTGCCGTTCGGCGGCACCAAGCGCAGCGGCCACGGACGCGAAAAGGGTCTGCTGGCACTCGAGGAGATGAGCACGACGAAGACACTCGTGCACTTTCACGGCTGAACGTCAGTCGAGGCCGCGAAAGAACGCGCTGATCTCCGCAGCCAGCGCCGCGGGCTGTTCGAGCGCGGCGAAGTGGCCGCCCTTGGCCATCACGCTCCAGCGCCGGATGTCGGTGAAGGTGCGCGCCGCGGCCTCGCGCGGCGGACGCAAAATTTCACGCGGGAACTCGCAGTAGCCGGTGGGCACGGCAATCGGCCCTTCGATCGGCCACGGGCCATGCAAGCGCGCGTAGTACGGCCAGAACGACGCGCCGATGCAGCGCGTGAACCAGTACAGGCTGATGTTGCCGAGCATCTCGTCCATCGTCAGTGTGTCGCGCGGGTCGCCGTCGTTGTCGGTCCAGGCGCGGTACTTCTCGGCGATCCACGCCGCCAGGCCGACAGGAGAGTCGGTGAGGGCGAAGGCCAGCGTCTGCGGCCGCGTGCCCTGCATCGCCTGGTAGCCGGTCTCTTCCTTCAGCCAGGCTTGCAGCTCATCGACATAGCGGCGCTCGGCCGGGCTCGGGTCGTCGAACATCGCCGCATCGCGCTTCAACGGCATCAGGTTCAGGTGGATGCCGCGCACATGCTCGGCACGGTTGGCGCCCAGCCACGCGGTGACGAACGAGCCCCAGTCGCCGCCCTGCGCACCGTAGCGCGTGTAGCCCAGCCGCTCGCGCATCAGCGTGTCGAAAATCGCGCCGATCTCGGGCAGCGACTTGCGCGGCTGGTGCGGCGCGAACGACAGCGTGTAGCCGGGCAGCGACGGCACGACGAGGCTGAAGCCCTCGGCCGCGAGCAGCGGGATCAGCTTCATGAACTCAAGCACCGAACCGGGCCAGCCATGCGACAGCAGCAGCGGCTGCGGATTCGCGCCCGCGCCGCGCACCTGCAGGAAGTGGATGTCGATGCCGTCGATGCGCGTCTTGAACTGCGGCCAGGCGTTGAGCGCGGCTTCGGTGGCGCGCCAGTCGAAGCGGTGCCGCCAGTCGTGCACGAGCTCGCGCATGAAAGCCAGCGACGTGCCATAGGCCCACGGCGCATCGGGTGCTTCGTCGGCCCACAGCGTGCGGTCGAGGCGCGTATGCAACTCGTCGATCGCCGCCTGCGGGACGGCGAGCGTGAACGCGCGCGGATCGGTCATGTTGATGCTCCTGCCCACCACCGGAACTCAAAGTCCGCTTTGTGCGCGGTTTGCGTTTGGCCCGAGGGTGGCGCGGCGCCCGCGCTCATGCTGGAGTACCAGAAATCGCTCGGTCGCCGCACCGCCCTCGGGCCGGTCGAGCCGGTGTTTCTTCGCCGCGACGAAGACGAACAGTCGCCACCAGCCCGCCCGTCGCCTTGCATGCACAGTCAATCGAGCCAGCGAGCTGCACAAATGTTCACATCAGCATGTCCGGCTGAGTCTTCAGCAACTGCTCCCAGATCGGCTGGAAGTGCAGCCAGCCGATGTACTCGCTGCCCACATGCTCGCGGCTGTAGCGAGCCTTGTCGGGCGGCACGAGTTGGGG
>JANNJX010000452.1:0-1511 GCA_031396005.1 Burkholderiales bacterium | reverse complement strand
GCAGCCAGCCCTTGCGCAGCATCGTCGGCCACTTGAGCTCCCACACCGTCATGCCGGCGAGCATCAGCACGATGCAGGTGAAGAACACCGCGACGGGCAGGGTCCAGGCCATCCAGTCGAACATGGTCACACCCGTCCCATCGCAAAACCTTTGGCGATGTAGTGGCGCACGAACCAGATCACGATCGCGCCGGGCACGATCGTCAGCACGCCCGCGGCCGCCAGCACGCCCCAGTCCATGCCCGACGCCGACACGGTGCGCGTCATCACGGCGACGATCGGCTTGGCGTTGACGCTGGTCAGCGTGCGCGCCATCAGCAACTCGACCCAGGAGAACATGAAGCAGAAGAACGCCGCCACGCCGACGCCGGCCTTGATCAGCGGGATGAAGATGGTGAGGAAGAAACGCGGGAACGAGTAGCCGTCGATGTAGGCCGTCTCGTCGATCTCGCGCGGCACGCCGCTCATGAAGCCTTCGAGGATCCACACCGCCAACGGCACGTTGAACAGCAGGTGCGCCAGCGCCACGGCGATGTGCGTGTCCATCATGCCGAGCGTGGTGTAGAGCTGGAAGAAAGGCAGCAGAAAGACCGCCGGCGGCGTCATGCGATTGGTCAGCAGCCAGAAGAAGACATGCTTGTCGCCGAGGAACGAGTAGCGCGAGAAGGCGTAGGCTGCGGGCAGCGCGACGACGAGCGAGATCACCGTGTTGATGGCAACGTAGATCAGCGAGTTGATGTAGCCCGAGTACCAGGACACGTCGGTGAAGATGGTGCGGTAGTGGTCGAGCGTGAAGTTCTGCGGCCACAGGCTGAACGTGGACAGGATTTCCTCGTTCGTCTTGAACGACATGTTGACCATCCAGTACACCGGCAGGATGGCGAAGACGAGGTAGGCGATGAGGAAGAAGACGCGCTTCTTCAGGCGACGCTCATCCATGGCCAGCCTCCTTGCTGTTGTCGGCCGTGCCGACGCGCTGCATCCAGTTGTAGAGGATGAAGCACAGCAGCAGGATGATGAGGAAGTAGATCAGCGAGAACGCCGCCGCGGGGCCGAGGTCGAACTGGCCGACCGCTTTCTGCGTCAGGTACTGCGAGAGGAAGGTCGTTGCATTGCCCGGCCCGCCGCCGGTGAGCACGAAGGGCTCGGTGTAGATCATGAAACTGTCCATGAAGCGCAGCAGCACCGCGATCATCAGCACGCCGCGCAGCTTGGGCAGCTGGATGTAGCGGAAGACGGCGAACTTGGAGGCGCCGTCGATGCTCGCCGCTTGGTAGTACGCATCGGGAATCGCGCGCAGGCCGGCGAAGCAGAGCAGCGCGACCAGCGGTGTCCAGTGCCAGACGTCCATCAGCAGCACCGTCAACCAAGCGTGCGTGGCGTTGCCGGTGTAGCTGTAGTCGATGCCGAGCGCGGCAAACGCAGCGCCCATCAGGCCGATGTCGGCGCGGCCGTAAATCTGCCAGATGGTGCCGACGACGTTCCACGGAATCAGCAGCGAGATCGCGACG
>JANNJX010000404.1:0-9216 GCA_031396005.1 Burkholderiales bacterium | reverse complement strand
AGGGAGCGATTTCGTAGGGCCTGCTGCCTAAAGTTCCTCTCACACCAACCGGAGGAACCAGCGATGAACAGCACCAAGACCCTGAGCAGCCAACAGCGCGGCGTGACCTTGATCGAAGCCAGCATCACGTTGGCGATCGTCGGCATCCTGGCCGGCAGCGCGTTGCCGTCCTTCAAGGAATCACTCGACAAGCGCAAGGTCGAAGGCTTTTCGTCGGAGGTGGGAACCGACTTGCGCTACGCCCGCAGCGAGGCGGTGGCGCGCAACGCCGGCGTGCGCGTCAGCTTCTATCAGGGTTGCTACGTGGTGCACACCGGCAGTCGCGCCGACTGCGTGTGCGACGGTCAAGGGCCGGCTGTCTGCACCGGCGATGCGGTGGCGCTGAAGACCGTCAATGCGGCTTCGGCGCGCGGCGTGCAGGTGGTCGCCAACGTGTCATCACTGCGCTTTGATCCGACCAACGGCACCACCAGCCCGACCGGCACCATCTGCACCGTTCCCGCGAGCGGCCGCTCAGTGCACCACGTCGTCAACATCATGGGCCGCGTGCGCACCTGCGCGCAGGCTGTGGCCGGTGCGCCCTGTGCCCCGTGCTGAGTGCGGCGCGGCTCAGCCTCAGCCGCGAGCTTCTTCCAGAGATCGCACTGAGATCAGGTCGTGATCGCCAACCGGCCGAACGTCGGCCGGCCCCAGTGTGACAAGAGCTTGCGTGCGTCCTGACGCGGCCACGAACTCCACCTCGAGCGCCTCGGGCGCATGAACTTCGACGATCGCGCCGAGGTCGCCCCGGCGCAGCCCGGCTGCGGGAATGTCGTGAATGAGTGCGACGGTGTCGAGAAGTGCGTACATGGTCCTATCCAGGATATGCCGTAATGAACCGCGGCGCGTCTCCGTTCGCGGGGACCAGCCGCACCGACACTACGGTTGCGCTCCGCCCATTCGGCTCGATGACCAAGACAAGCAGATCGTCACGGAGAACTTGCCATCTTTCGGACGCCCAGCCCAGCCCGCAGAAGAATCGAGCCTTGAAGGCCTGCTCGGCGTTCGGAAGCATGGCAACAGTTTAGCGAGGGTGATGCTCCTCATCGACAGCACCTGCGCCCAACCGATCCGGACCGCAAGGGCACCGGCAGGTGAATGGGTTTGTCCGGCCCCGTTTCCCCCTTTAGAGGGAGCGATTTCGTGGGTGCCGCTGCCTAAAGTTCCTCCGACACCAACCGGAGGAACTCGAGATGAACAGCAGCAAGAACCTGATCGGCAAGCAGCGCGGCGTGACGATGATCGAGGCCTGCATCACGCTGGCGATTGCCGGCATCCTGGCCGGCAGCGCGCTGCCTTCATTCAACGAGACGCTGAACAAGCGCGTGCTCGAAGGCTTCTCGTCCGAAGTCGGCACCGACCTGCGCTACGCGCGCAGCGAAGCCGTGGCGCGCAACACCGGTGTGCGTGTCAGCTTCTATCAGGGCTGCTACGTCGTGCACACCGGCAGCCGTGCCGATTGTCAGTGCGACGGCCAGGGCCCGGCGGTCTGCACCGGCGATGCCGTGGCGCTGAAGACCGTCAACGCCGCGTCGGCGCGCGGCGTGCAGGTCGTTGCCAACATGTCGTCGATGCGCTTTGACCCGTCCAATGGCACCACTACCCCGACCGGCACGGTTTGCACTGTGCCGTCCAGCGGGCGCTCTGTGCATCACGTCGTCAACCTCATGGGCCGCGTGCGCACCTGCTCGCCGGCTGTAGCCGGCGCGCCTTGCGCCCCCTGCTGATCGGGGGTTTCGACGCCAGCGGCGACGAACGGACGCCGCGGCGCGATTGGCGGCGCGAGTCGGGGGGTGCTATAGCGTGTGACGGATTTCATAATGCACGCCATGCTCAGTGGAAAACGTCACACCTTCAACCGGCAACGGCTACGCGGCTTCACGCTGATCGAGCTGATGATCGTGGTTGCCGTAGTCGCGATCTTGGCCGTCATTGCCTATCCGTCGTTCGTCGAGCAGGTACGCAAATCGCGCCGGCAAGAGGCGATCTCGCTCATCGGCCAGATCGCGCAAGCGCAGGAGCGCTGGCGCGGATCGTGTCCTACCTACGCCACGCTACCCAACACTGCAACGGCCGCCTTTCCCAACAATTGCACTGTCGCAACGAGCGGCCTTGGGGTGCCGAATCCGAGCTCGGGCTACTACACGTCCTCCATCACTGCGGCGACCGCCTCAAGCTACACGATTAACGCGACAGCTGCGGGCGCGCAATCCACTGACACGAATTGCGCAGTGTTTAGGTTGGTCATGGCCGGAGGAAATCTAGAAAACTGGGCTGGTTCGAGCGTAGCCACGTTGGCAAACGCGGCGACTAATGCCAATGCTCGAAAGTGCTGGAGCCGCTGATGAAACTGCGACAGCCTCAGGGCGGCTTCACTATTGTCGAGTTGATGACTGTGATCGTCATTGCCGGCGTGCTGGCAACACTTGCGATTCCGTCGTTCCGCGACATGCTCGAACGTCGGCGCCTTGAAGGGCAAGCAAACGAGCTCGTGACCGATTTGCAGTACGCCAGAAGCGAGGCGGCTGCGCGCAATCTCAACGTGCTTCTCATGCCCGGCGGCAGCGGCGCTTGCTACACGGTTGCGGCCTGGGCCGCGTCGGCACCTGGGTTCGCGCGACAGGGCGGTTGCGATTGCAGCCTAGGTGCTAGCGCTGCATGCCCGAGCGGTGTAGGCAACCGACCGCGCGAACTGAAAACCGTCGCCCTCTCCGGGGGGGCCACCGTGAACGGGCCCACATTCGAATTTGATGCCGTGCGTGGCGCGCTCGAACCGGCGGCTGCCGCAAGCGCTGCAGTGCAAATCGGGTCGCGCAGCTACACAGTCAACGTCAATGCCACCGGCCGTGTTTCGCCGCCGGCGCCCTGAACTGACGGCATAAGAGTCTTCACGCAATGTCACCTCGTCCCAAACTTCGACAAGCGGCCTCGCGTCAACGTGGTTTGTCCATCGTTGAGTTCATGGTCGGGGCAGCGATAGGCCTGTTTATCGTTGGCGGCGCGATCAAAGTGTTCATTGATCTGTTTAGCAACAATCGACGCCAGCTCGTCGAGCTGCGGGTAACCCAGGACATACGTGCCGCGGCCGACATCGTTGCGCGTGACCTGCGCCGCAGCGGCTATTGGGAGAATGCGCTGCTCAGCGTGGCGCCGGCTGCGTCAGCGGCATCGAACCCATTTGCAAACACGACGGTTACGACGGTCGCGGCCAACCAAGTGACTTACGCCTACGACCGTGATCGCAGCGGCACGCTGGCGGTGGCGACAGAACAGACTGGCTTTCGCCTCACCGGCAATGTCATCGAAATGCGTGTGGGGGGCGCTTGGCAGCAGTTGACTGACCCAAATGCCATCCAGATCACGGCGTTCAACATCGCGAATTCTGCGACTTCGACACAGACGTTCTCGAGCGCTGCGTACTGTCCCTGCGTTAGCGCGAATCCGCCCTGCGATCCCGTGACGGTCGCCGCTGGTGCGAATGCTCCGCAGGTGGTCAAGCGTTGGCTCAACATCGAAATCACCGGGCAGGCTCCCAATGACCCCGCCACTTCGCGACGGATCGTCGAAGCGGTTCGCCTGCGCAACGATGAGGTGCGCGGTACATGTCCGTAATTTTTAAGGAGCTTCGATGAACAGCCTCCGCCCCTCATTCTCTCGCACCCAGCGTGGCGCTGCGTCATTGATAGTCGCGCTGCTGCTGCTGTTTGGGGGCACGCTCATTGCGTTCTTCGCCAATCGCGGCCAGATCTTTGAGCAGCGAACGTCCGCCAACCAATACCGTTCAACCGCGGCCTTCGAGCTTGCAGAAGCTGGCATTGAGTGGGCTGTCGGCAAGGTCAATGAGAACTTGCCATTGGCTGCTGCTCCGTCGTGCGCTACTGGTGGGGCAGTGGCAACACCGACATTTTCGGACCGCTTTCTGCGGCCTAGCGCCCCGACGCCGACGCAAACGGCTCCATTTTTCAATGTGTGGACCGACGGGCGCTATGCGGAGTGCCGCTTTGACCCAACTGCGATGGCCACCAATGGCGGCTGGACATGCAGTTGCCCTAACGCTGCCGGGACGATTGCGCTCGGCGCTACCGAACAAAGGCGCTTCGGTGTTGTGTTCAATCCGGTTGCTGGCGATCTGAGAGCGGTCGAAGTCATCGCGCGCGGTTGCACCAATGGCGTCGGCTGCAACCCCAACGACGTTGTCGCAACCGACCGCGATGCGACGGCCGTGGTTCGCGTGCTGGTGAAGTTGAGGCCTTCGGTGTCTGGAGGGCCGACTGCGGCGCTGACTGCCGGCTTGGCAACGAATACCGCCGGAAGTCTGAATGTGATCAACCAGCACGCGCCGAGCAACGGCATCACGATTCACTCGGGTGCAGCTGTCGAAACCGGAGGCGGCAACCGCCTGTACACCCTGCCCGGCACTCCCATAAGTGCTTCGGTGCTGGACAACGACCCAAGTCTGGCTAACTTGACCACCGCGGATGAAAATGCTTTCTTCGCTCGCTTCTTCGGCGAGACGCTCACGAGCTACAGCCAGCCTGAGCATTCGATCGTCCTGTCCGGCGATGGTTCTGCGAATGCTGCTGCAATCGTGGCGCGCACGGCGACGGGAGAACGCAACCTCCGCTTTTACGTCGACGGCGACTTGACGTTCTCGGGTAACTCTCCATCCATCCCGTCCTTTGGCACGCCTGACAACCCAGTGATCGTTGTCGTCCGAGGCAACCTCGAAATCAGGGGCGGCACGCATTACGGAATTTTCTACTCTGCTACTTCGCTCGTCCAAACGGAGGACCCGGGGGCGGGCGGCGGGGCAATCTACGGCGCCTACATCGTGCGCGGCGCGTTTCGCAAGCAGGGTAATGGCAACTTCAGCATTGTTTACACGCCTACCCTTTGGGGCAGCGGTGTTCCCAGCGGGGATCTGCTCAAGGTGCCAGGTTCTTGGCGCGACTTTTGACTCTCGGGGAGCACATCATGAGAAGCAACAACATGCACCGCGCCTGTGGGATCTCGAGGTCACGTGCGCGCGGCTTCGCCGTCATCGAGGCGTTGATCGCTTTTCTTGTCGTCGCGTTCGGGATGATGGCGCTTGCGTCGTTCCAATTCACGCTGTCTCGCGCTTCGGACGTCGCAAAGCAGCGCAGCGAGGCCACGCGCATCGCGCAGCGCGAGATCGATCGCTTGCGCTCGTTCGGTCAGAAGCTGGCGGATAACACGAACGACGACCGATTCACGTTCGCTGAGGAGGTGGCGGTCACGCCACTTGGCATCCCCGCCGTGAGGACTGAGTCCAGTCCGCTGACCAATACAGACTACACGATCACGCGCACCGTCAGCGCGCCAACAGCGCCGGTACCCGCACAGGGAGAGCGATTCCGCTGGATCGATATCGCTGTTGCATGGCTAGATCGGACAGGCGGTGAACAGCGCATCGCGCTCTCCACAGCGATCTCCGATGGTGCGCCGGGAGAACTCGGTGCTTCGACTACAGGGCGGAGTGGAGTGCCAGGCACGCTACGTCCGAAGAATCGAAACATCAACATTCCGTACCCGGCGGTCAATCTGACCAATGCCTCTTGCGGCGCAGGAGTTGCAGCATGCAGCGGCTTCATTCCGCCGCCGGGCAACACTCTTTTCGTGTTCAGCAACGACACGGGGCGCGTGGTGCAGCGTTGCACGAGCGGCTCGACGATCGTGCTGACTGAGGGCATGTCGACGAGCGCGCTGACTTGCACCCCACTCACGGTGCAGGCTTACGTCTTGAGCGGCTATATCCGGTTCAAGACAGGTAGTGGCGGAAACTCAGATGCCACTCGCTTGACCATCGCCGACCCGCAGAGCTTGACCGATCCCACTCGCG
The DNA here is from genome assembly GCA_031396005.1 of Burkholderiales bacterium. Taxonomy (GTDB): domain Bacteria; phylum Pseudomonadota; class Gammaproteobacteria; order Burkholderiales; family Burkholderiaceae_C; genus CADEEN01. The sequence continues at coordinate 3,317 of JANNJX010000404.1, read as the reverse complement.
CGCTTGTAGCTACGGACCCTAGCCAAGCGCCATCAGCGACGACTTCACCAATCGTTATCACTGGCGGAAGTGGAGAGTACACATCCGCCGCGTATGAGTGTTACGCGCAACGCCAGCTGACGGTACGGCGCAACGCGAACGCGACGACTGGAACGACAGACATCATGAACATTCCAGACTTAGGAAGCGCCACGGTGGTTCCCAACGATTTCACTGATCAGAATGCGCCGCGCCACATCGCTTACATGTGCATCGTGACGCCCGTTGACCACGACAACAACGTGAGCACTGATGCCATCTGGACGGGGGAGGTGAGGTTCAATCCTTTGGGGTGGTCTTTTGCAGCATCAGGGAACCTTGGCGCCCCGGCCAACGACGCCATCGGCGCCGCTACGGGCAGCGCCCGGCTATGCCGATTCACGAGCGACTACAACGGCAACAACGAGATCTCCAACGGCGAGCATCCGCGTTTCTACCGTCGAGTGACTGGAACCCTGGACAATCAAAATTACTTGGTCGTTGATGGGGGAGACGATTGCCCCGGTGACGACGCAATCACACCTCTGGTCAACAATCCAACGGCGGATGACTATGTCGACACGAACACCGTCCAACACCAGCCCAGCCCTGAGCTTTCCTTCAGGTGCGCGACGATCAGCGGCAACAGCACTGTGCGCTGTAACACCAACGATCGCACGTGGCTGCGCGAGGCGGCTTTGCCGACGACGGTGCCGCTCAGCTTGATCCCGATGGAGTGACTGATTCGCCGAGCAATAGTCAAGCGCATTGGCGTGGTCGCGCCAACGCGCTCGCCGTGCAGGCGGTCGGCGTATCAGAGCCCAACCCGCGCGTCGGTTGCGTCATAGTCGCAGGCGATGGCCGGGTGGCCGGCGAAGGCAGCACACAACGCGTCGGCGACGCGCATGCCGAAGTGGTCGCCATGCGGACTCCGGGAGTTGCCGCGAAAGGCGCCACCGCCTATGTCACCCTCGAACCTTGCTCCCACCACGGCCGCACGCCGCCGTGTTGCGACGCTTTGATCGCCGCAGGCATCGCCAAGGTCTTCGTCGCCATAGAAGACCCGAACCCGCAGGTCGCAGGACGCGGCATAGCCCGCTTGCGTGCGGCAGGCATCGAAGTCGAAGTCATCGGCGGCGAGTGGGGCGCCGCTTCGCGCGAACTCAACATCGGCTTCTTCTCGCGCATGCTGCGCGGCAAGCCGTGGGTGCGGATGAAAGTGGCGGCGTCGCTCGATGGCCGCACTGCGTTGCCTGACGGCAGCAGCCAGTGGATCACCTGCGAGGCCGCGCGCTCCGACGGCCACGCCTGGCGCAAACGTGCCGGTGCGGTGCTGACGGGCATCGGCACCGTGCGTGACGACGATCCGCGCCTCGATGTGCGCGCGGTCGCCATCGAGATTCAGCCGTTGCGCGTCGTCGTCGATTCGCGCCTGGAGATCAGCGCCGCTGCGCGCGTGCTGCAGCCGCCGGGCAAGGCGCTGGTCTACACGACGAGCAGCGGTGCGGCGCGTGTTGCCGCGCTGACATCGGATCACGTCGAGGTGGCGCCGCTGGCCGCCGATGCCAACGGCAAGACCGACCTATTGGCGATGCTCGCCGACCTGGCGCGCCGTGGCATCAACGAGCTGCATGTCGAAGCCGGCGAGAAGCTCAACGCATCGCTGTTGCGCGCCGGCCTGGTCGATGAGTTGCTGCTGTACGTGGCGCCGCGCTTGATGGGCGAGGGCCGCGGCATTGCCGCTCTTGGCGCGCTCGGCAGCCTGGCCGACAGCTTCGACTTCGAGTTCATCGACGTCGAACGCGTCGGCGCGGATCTGCGCCTCCGTCTGCGGCCACCGGGGCGCGCAGTGTTCTAGAAGGCCGCCTGTGATGTCACAACTGACATCATGAAGGCAGAGTTGATTACCCGTTTCAAGGACGTCACGCCCGAGGGCGGGGTCATTGAACTGGTGGTCTGGCGAGTGCCGCAGCCAGTGCCACCCAGCTCGCACGGCTACAAGTATCGTGCCGCATACGTGTTGAACGGTGTGCGTGCGGTCGGCTTCGACAACGAGCGCGGCAAGGGCGATCATTGCGACATTGCGGGCCGTGAACGACCTTATGCCTTCACGACAGTAGATCAACTGGTGGAAGATTTCATCGCCGCGGTGGCCGCGGAACGGGAGCAGACATGAAGAACCGCATCCTCACGATCACCTTGCGACCCGACTGGAAGGCTGCATTGCGCGAGGCAGGGCATCGCGCGCGATCACGCAGCTATCAGGGCGAGGTGCTCAACTTCGAGAGTGCGGGCGCCTTCTTCGGCCACCTCAGCGAGCGCCGTTGGGCGCTGGTGCATGCATTGCAAGGCCAAGGCGACATGGCCGTGCGCGAGTTGTCCCGGCGCGTCGGACGGGACATGCGACGCGTGCATGATGATGTGCAGGCACTGGCCGAGATCGGCCTGGTTGAGCGCACCGCGAGCGGTGGTGTCGTTTGCCCATTCGGAGCGGTTCACATCGATATGGAGATCCGCGCAGCGGCGTGAGGCGCGAGCGGCTTGGCGCAGCCCGCCACCTACAATTCGCGCCCCATGTCCATTTCCCCGATCCCCGAACTCGTTGCCGAGCTGGCGGCCGGGCGCATGGTCGTGCTGGTCGATGAGGAAGACCGCGAGAACGAGGGCGATCTGGTGTTGGCGGCCGATCACGTCACGCCCGAGGCGATCAACTTCATGGCCCGCCATGGCCGCGGCCTGATCTGCCTGACCCTCACGCGCGAGCGCTGCGAGCGGCTGCGCCTGCAGAGCATGGCACGCAGTAACGGCACCAAGTTCGGCACCGCGTTCACAGTGTCGATCGAAGCTGCGCAGGGCGTCACCACCGGCATCTCCGCGGCCGACCGCGCGCGCACGGTGCAGGCGGCGGTGGCGCGCGAGGCGCGGGCCGAAGACATCGTGCAGCCGGGCCACATCTTTCCGATCCAGGCGCAAGACGGTGGCGTGCTGATGCGCGCCGGTCACACGGAGGCGGGGTGCGATCTCGCAGCGATGGCCGGCCTGACGCCTGCGGCCGTGATCTGCGAGATCATGAAGGACGACGGCACGATGGCGCGGCTGCCGGACCTCGAAGTCTTCGCCCGCGAACATGGTCTCAAGATCGGCACCATCGCGGCACTGATCCAGCACCGCAGCCACAACGAAACGCTGATCGAGCCGCTGGGCACGCGCGAGTTGCGCACGCTGCAGGGCACCTTCCGCTGCACCGCGTTTCGCGACCGCATAACCGGCGGCGTGCACTTGGGCTTGGCGGTGGGCCA
>JANNJX010000393.1:0-6326 GCA_031396005.1 Burkholderiales bacterium | reverse complement strand
CGCGGTGCCGACGGCGCTGATGGCCGCCGGCCTGTGCGAGCGCCGCACGCCCAGCGGCGTGGCGATGCGCACCTACGTGCGCAACCCGAAGATGGAGGGGCGCATCACCGGCCTCGAAGTGCTCTGGCACAAGAAGCTGTCCAAGGGCTACGGCTGGATCTTTCCTTGCCCCGATGGCCTGTACAACATCGGCGTCGGTCTGGCGCACAGCCACGACGTGAAGGGCGACGATGGCCGCGAGTCGATGGCCGAAGTCAACCTGCGCGAGATGTTCGAGCGCTTCTGCGCGGTCTATCCGGTGGCGCAGGAGTTGATGGCCACGGGCGAGCAGATCGGTCCGATGAAGGGCGCGCCGCTGCGCTGTTCGCTCGAAGGCGCACGCTTCTCGCGGCCCGGCCTGCTCGTCACCGGCGAGGCCGCGGGTGCCACCTATGCGTTCACCGGGGAAGGCATCGGCAAGGCGCTGGAGACCGGCATCCTGGCCGCCGAGACCATCACCGCGGCGCGCGACACGATGCAGACCGACGCCCAGGCGCGCGCGCGCTACGAGGCCGAACTGCTGGAGTTGAAGCCGCGCTTCGATCTTTACGAGCGCGCCAACGAGGTCAACGCCCATCCGTGGCTGGCCGATCTGGTGATCTCGCGCGCCAAGAAGAGCCCGCGCATCCTGCGCCGCATGAGCGCAGTGCTTGAAGAAAAGGGCAACCCCGGCAACTTGATTTCCGTGCGCGGCATCCTTCGCCTCTTCATTCCAATCCCTTAATGACAACCCCTCGCTCGCTGCGCTTGCGATCCCCCGAGGGGATGCTCAGTCCGCTTGGGAGCGGCCCGGCGCTGGCCTGACCGTGTGCCAACTTCTGGGCATGAACGCCAACGTCCCCACGGACGTCTGCTTCAGCTTCGAGGGCCTTGCGCAGCGCGCCGACGAGCACAAGGACGGCTTCGGCATCGCCTTCTTCGAAGACAAGGGCCTGCGCACGCTGGTCGATCACCACAGCGCGCGCGAGTCGCCGGTGGCCGAGCTGGTGCAGCGCTATCCGATCAAGAGCGACAACGTCATCGCCCACATCCGCAAGGCCACGCAGGGCCGTGTCGCGCTGGAGAACACGCACCCGTTCGTGCGCGAGTTGTGGGGCCGCTACTGGGTGTTCGCGCACAACGGCGACCTGAGAGGCTTCAACCCGCGCCTGCACGCCGCGTTCAGGCCCGTCGGCGACACCGACAGCGAGCGCGCGTTCTGCTGGCTGATGCAGGAGCTGGCCAAGTCGCACGCCAGCGTGCCGACGATCGGCGAGCTGACGATCACGCTGGCCGAGCTGCTGCCGCAGCCGGCCGCGCACGGCACGTTCAACCTGCTGCTGTCCAACGGCCAGGCGCTGTGGGCGCATTGCAGCACCGCGCTGCATTGCATCGAACGCGCGCATCCGTTCGGCGCGGCGCAACTGGCCGACGACGACGTGACGATCGACTTCGCCGAGCACACCACGCCCGACGACCGCGTGGCGGTCGTCGCCACCGAGCCGATGACGCGCAACGAGCCCTGGCAGTCGATGGCGCCCGGCGAGCTGCGGGTGTTCGTCGGCGGCCGCGCGGCGCGCTGAAGCGCGGCACTTGCACCGCTTTGGTTGACACACGGTCGCAGGCACTCGCCTGCGGCTCGACTTCCCGTTCTCCTGAAAAGGTGATCCGCCGTCGCTGCCGGCGGCTCGCGGCGCGAAGGCCGGGCAGTATGCTTGCCCGGCCTTTTCTTCTTTCAGCGTGCGCCGCCATGTCCGTCTTGCCCGTTCCGCGTTTCGACACCTTCTACCGCCACGAAGAACTCTCGCAACTGCTGCACGACTACGCCGCCGCGGCGCCGGGTTTGGTTCGTGTGGCTTCGATCGGCAAGAGCCACGAGGGCCGCGACATCTGGGTGGCCACCGTCACCAACTTCTCCACCGGTGACGCCGAAGACAAGCCGGCCTTCTGGGCCGACGGCAACATCCACGCCGCCGAACTCACCGCCAGCACGACCTGCCTGTACTACCTGCACCAGTTGGTGGTGAAGTTCGGCAGCGACCGCGACATCACGCGACTGCTCGACACGCGCGTCGTCTACCTGTGCCCGCGCCTGAACCCCGACGGCGCCGAACTGGCACTGGCCGACAAGCCGCGCCACATCCGCTCATCGACGCGGCCGTATCCGTTCGATGAAGACACGGTCGAAGGCCTGACGATCGAAGACGTGGACGGCGACGGCCGGATGCTGACGATGCGCGTGCCCGACCCGCACGGCGCGTACAAGCAACACCCGAAGGAGCCGCGGCTGATGGTGCCGCGCGAGCCCGGCGAGTTCGGCGGTGAGTACTACCGGCTGATGCCCGAGGGCACGTTGACGAACTGGGACGGCCTGACCGTCAACGTCAACCGTGATGCCGAGGGCCTGGACCTGAACCGCAACTTCCCGACGAACTGGCGCGGCGAGCACGAGCAGCTCGGCGCCGGCCCGTACCCAACGAGCGAGCCAGAGGTGCGGGCGATGGTCGACTTCATCGTCAAGCATCCGAACATCGGCGCGGCCATCAGCTACCACACGCACAGCGGCGTCATCCTGCGCCCGATGGGCAGCAAGAGCGACGACGACATGACGCCCGAGGACCTGTGGTGCATCAAGCGCTTCTCGGCGCTCGGCGAAAAACTCACCGGCTACCCGGCGATCAGCATCTGGCACGAGTTCAAGTACCACCCGAAGGACGTCATCAGCGGCACACAGGACTGGCTCTATGAGCATCTGGGCGCGCTGTTCTGGGTGGTCGAGCTCTGGTCGCCGAACAAGGAAGCCGGCATCACCGACTACAAGTGGATCGACTGGTACCGCGAGCACCCGGTCGAAGACGACATGAAGTTGCTGGCGTGGAGCGACAAACACTGCAACCGCCAGGCGTATGTCGATTGGAAGCCGTTCAAACACCCGCAGCTGGGCGTGGTCGAGATCGGCGGCTGGGACAAGATGAACTACTGGCGCAACCCGCCGCCGCACCTGCGCGAACGCGAAGCGGCGCGCTTTCCGGCGTGGATGACGCAGGTCGCGCTGAGCCTGCCGAAGCTGGAGATGCTGCGCACCGAAGTGCGCGCGTTGGGCAACGACACCTGGCGCGTGCGCTTCGCTGTTGCCAACACCGGCTGGCTGCCGGCCTACGTGACCCACCTCGCGCTCAACCGCAAGGTCGTGCGCGGCGTGATGTTCGAGATCCACTTGCCCGAACACCCCGACGTGTCGTTGATCAACGGCAAGCACCGCTTCGAAGGGCCACAGTTGGAAGGCCATGCGCCGAAGACGAGCCAGCAAGCGTTCCTGCCGTCACGCGAAGTCACCGCCGATCGTGCGGTGGCGGAGTGGGTGGTCAAGGGGCCGAAGGGGATGCGCATCGGCCTCACGGCGCGCGCGGATCGGGCGGGGGCGGTGCGGGGGGAGGTGACGTTGGACTGATCTGCCGCCACAATGGATTGACATCGACATGAAAACACTCTTCAGGCGGCTGGTCGAACGCGCGCTTGCGTGCGATGCGCTCATGTCGATGCTGGTGGTTCCGGGCGCTTACCTGTTGCGCAAGTACCGCGACACGGGCTCGCAGTGCTACCCCAGGACGACGGCCCGCCTGAGGAAGATCGGTGTCTTCCCGATCACCAATCACTACTACGAACCGCTGTTCGACGACCGACTGCTGGAACGGCCCTTGGAGCTGCAACGGCCGCTGCCCGGCATCGACCTGAACATCGACGGCCAACTTGCGCTGCTGGGCGAGCTGGCGCGGGCTGACGAGCTGCTGCAGGCCAACTTCGCCGGCCCCCGCGCTTCGGAGCTCGACTTTCGCCTCGACAACGGCAGCTTCGGCGCAGGCGATGCCGATTTCCTGTACCAGATCGTGCGCTGGCTCAAGCCCGCAAAGATCGTCGAGGTCGGCAGCGGCCACTCGACCAAGGTGGCGCGGCTGGCGCTGGAACGCAATTGTGCCGAGACCGGCGTCGCCGCCGTGCACGTCTGCATCGAGCCCTATGAGCAGCCCTGGCTGGAAAAGCTGGGCGGCGTGAGCGTGGTGCGCTCGCGCGTCGAGGCCTGCAGCATCGACTGGGCCGACGAGCTGGCGCCTGGCGACCTTCTGTTCATCGATTCCAGCCACATGATTCGGCCGCAGGGCGATGTGCTGGAGGAGTACCTGTCGATCCTGCCGCGGCTGCGCGCGGGCGTGTATGTCCACGTCCACGACGTCTTCACACCGCGCGACTATCCGCGGGCCTGGGTGGTCGACGACGTGAAGTTCTGGAACGAGCAGTATCTGCTCGAAGCGCTGCTGACCGACACCGACCGCTACGAGGTGGTCGCGGCGCTCAACCACCTGAAGCACGAGCACTACGACGCCCTGGCCCGCGTCTGCCCCTACCTTGAAGCGGGCTCAGAGCCGGGCTCGTTCTACCTGCGCACGAAGTGAAGTGAGCCCGCAGCGCCTCACATGCCCAGCTGCACCGCCGTCCCGCTGACGCTGACCATCATCATCCCGTTGGCCTCGCCGAGCACTTCGTAATCAAAGTCGATGCCGACGACACCGTTGGCGCCGAGTTCGCGCGCCGCAGCTTTCATGTCGTCGAGCGCGGCGTCGCGCGCACCGGACAGCGCGCGCTCGTAGCCGCCGGCACGTCCGCCGACGACGTCGCGCACCGACGAGAACAGATCGCGAAAGATGTTGGCGCCGATGATGGCTTCGCCGTTGACGACGCCGAGGTATTTCTCGATGCGCGGCCCGCCGTCACTCGGGCTCGGCACGATCGTGGCAAGGAAGAAGCTGTCGTCTGCTTTCGAGAACCAGCCCATGTGTCGATCTCCGGAAACTGGAAGCAGCCCCGCGCCAGTGTGCGCCTGCCTCGCGCTCGTGTGCAGCAGGGCAGTTTCGTCGCCGCATCACACGGCGCGCCGCCGCAGCACCGCGTCGTGCAGCGCCATGCCGGCCAGCATCGCCGGCACGAACCACAGCGCCGGCTCGAAGCCGCTGGACAGCGCGACGAGTGCCGGGCCGGGGCAGAAGCCGGCCAAGCCCCAGCCGATGCCGAATAGCACGCCGCCGCAGATCAATCGCGCGTCGATCACGTTCGTCGTCGGCAGCTCGATAGGCTCGCCACTCCAGCTCTTGCGCCCTGCCGCCGCGCGCCGCCTGGCGAGCGTGAACGCGCCGATCGCGACCACGATCGCGCCGCCCATGACGAAGGCCAGGCTCGGATCCCAACGCCCGAACAGATCGAGAAAGCCTTGCACCTTGGCCGGGTCGGTCATGCCGCTCATCAGCAGGCCGATGCCGAAGACCACGCCGGCCAGCAACGCGATCAATGCGCCCATCGTCTCAGCCCCCGACCCCATGCCGCAGAATGAACACGGTGACCACGCCCGCGCCCATGAAAGCGAGCACGTTGGCCAGCGAGCGCAGCGACAGGCGCGACAAGCCACACACGCCGTGGCCGCTGGTGCAGCCGTTGCCCATGCGCACGCCGATGCCGACGACGAGGCCAGCGGCGATCAACAACGCCGGCCCGGCGCGGCTGGTCGCGGTGGGCAGCGGCGCGAACAAGCGCCACACCCAGGGCGCGATCAGCAGCCCGCCGATGAAGGCCCAGCGGATCACGTCGCGCCCCGGCGCGCGGCCGAGAACGAGGTTCTGCAATGCCCCGCCGACGATGCCCGCGATGCCGGCCACGCGCCCGGCGCCGAGAATCAGCAGGGCCGACGCCAGGCCGATCAGCGCGCCGCCGATCAGCGCCGGCGTGTATTCGAGCAGTCCCCAGTCAATCGCCATCGCGCATCACACGTTCTGCCAGATCACCTTCTTGCGCGAGCCGACCCACTTCTCGTAGTTCGCGCCGTAGACCTCTTCGATGCGGTTGCGCTTGACCTTGAAGGTCGGCGTGATGAAGCCGTTGTCGACGCTCCACGGCTCGGTGACGACGACGACGCAGTCGAGTTGCTCGTGCGGATCGAGCTTGCCGTTGATGGTGGCCAGATGCGCCGCCAGCGAAGTCTCGATCTCTTTGCGCCCATCGGCGTTTTTCGCCTTGGTGATGCCGTCGAGGTTCAACATGACGATGCCCAGCGGCTGGCCCAGGTTCGCGCCGGTGACGGCACAGGCTTCGACGAGCTCGTTCATCACCAGCCGGTCTTCGATCGGCGCCGGGGCGACGTACTTGCCCTTGCTGGTCTTGAACAGGTCCTTGACGCGGCCGGTGATCTTCAGGTTGCCTTCGGCGTCGAGCGCGCCCTTGTCGCCGGTCTTCAGCCAGCCGTCGTCGGTCATCGTGGCGCG
>JANNJX010000326.1:0-2356 GCA_031396005.1 Burkholderiales bacterium | reverse complement strand
GTCGAGCTGGCCCCCAAGCGCGATCTCTTCAGCCGCCCGCGCCATCCGTACACGCGCATGCTGCTCGATGCGATCCCCGACATCCACATGACCGGCCGCGCACGCACGCCGGTGCAGGGCGAAGTGCCGAACCCACTGAGTCCGCCGTCAGGCTGCGCCTTCCATCCGCGCTGCCCGCATGCGAATGCGCGCTGCAAGACGGAGCGGCCGGCGTTGACCGACTTTCAGGGCATTCGAGTGGCCTGCCACGCCGTCGAAGAAGGCAGGATCAGCTGATCAACTTCTCGTGCGCGAACAGTTCGCGCACCGTCTCACGCTCACGGATCAGGTGCGCCTGCTTGCCATCGACCATCACCTCGGCGGCGCGCGGCCGGCTGTTGTAGTTGCTCGCCATCGCCATCGCGTACGCACCGGCTGAGAGCACGGCCAGGCGGTCACCGGGCTGCACGACGAGCTTGCGCTCGCGGCCCAACCAGTCACCCGACTCGCAGACAGGGCCGACCACGTCGTACAGCGTGCCCGCTCCCGTGCGCTGCACGCAGGGCACGATGCCCATCGTCGCCTGGTACAGCGCGGGGCGCAGCAGATCGTTCATCGCTGCGTCGACGATGCAGAAATTCTTCGGCGTGCCGTGCTTCGTGACCAGCACTTCGGTCAACAGCACGCCGGCGTTGCCGACGAGTGAGCGGCCCGGTTCGAACAGCAGCTCGCGCTGGCCATGGCCGCGCGCGTCGATGCGCGCCAGCATCTGGCCGACGAGCGTCTCGGCCTCGGGCGGCGTTTCGTCGGTGTAGGTGATGCCCAGGCCGCCGCCGACGTCGAGGTGGCGGATGCCGATGTTCTCGGCCTCGATCGCTTCGATCAAATCGAGCAGCCGGTCGAGCGCGTCGGCGTAGGGGCCGATCTCGGTGATCTGCGAGCCGATGTGGCAATCGATGCCCACCACGTCGAGGCCCGGCAGGCTGGCCGCGAGGCGGTAGGCGGTCACCGCCTCCTTGTGCGCGATGCCGAACTTGTTGCCTTGCAGGCCGGTCGAGATGTAGGGATGCGTCTTCGGGTCGATGTCCGGGTTGACGCGCAGGCTGACCGGCGCCTTGACATTCATCGCCCGCGCTTCTTCGGACAGCGATTGCAACTCGCCGAGGCTTTCGACGTTGAAGCACTTGACGCCGACTTCGAGCGCGCGGCGCATTTCATCGGGCCGTTTGCCGACGCCGGAGAAGACGATCTTCTTCGCGTCGCCGCCGGCGGCGAGCACGCGTTCGAGTTCACCGACCGAGACGATGTCGAAGCCGCAGCCGGCTTCGGCGAACGTCTGCAGCACGGCCAGCGAGGCGTTGGCCTTCACCGCATAACAGACGAGGTGCCTGCGCCCGGCCAGCGCCCGCGTATACGAGGCCAGCGCATGGCGCATCGCGGCGCGTGAATAGACGAACAGCGGTGTACCGTGTTCATGCGCGAGCGCATCGAGCACGTGGCCTTCGAGTTCGAGTTGCGGGCCACGCCAGGCCAGGAACGGCGAGCCCGGCAACACCGCTGGCAGCGATGGCGCGCTCATCGCACCGGCGCCGAGGCGGCGGTGGCGGGCGCGGGCAGCTTCAGCGGCCCTTTTTGCCCACACCCGGACAGGTGCGATGCCAGCGTCGCCACGAGGGTCGCCGCTACACTGAATCGAAGCCAACTCTTGCGCATGCGAGCAATTCTAGAGTGCCCATTTTCGCCATGACCGACGCCGAGTACCACCGCCTGGCCGCTGCCGTGCTGTCTCGCATCGAGGCCACGCTCGACGGCTGGCTGCAGAGCGACGTGATCGACATCGACTCGCAGCGCACCGGCGGCTTGCTCGAGCTGACGCTGCCTGCGGGCAGCAAGATCGTCATCAACACGCAGCCGCCGCTGCAGGAGTTGTGGCTGGCCGCGCGCGCCGGCGGCTACCACTTCAAGCAGGTCGATGGGCAGTGGCGCGACACCAAGGACGGCGTCGAGTTCTTCGAGCGTTTGTCGCGCGAAGCGAGCGCGCAGGCCGGCAAGACGCTGGTCTTCAGTTCTTGAACAGGTCGAGGATGCTTTTCTTCTCGTCCTCGGTCGGCGCCACCGGCGCCGGCGCGGCATCCAGACCGAGGCTGGTCACGCCGGCGCCGTGGGCGTACTCCTCGTAGACCCATTCGCCACCGACGTTGAGCAGGCCTTCGGGCGCCTTGACGGGCTTGCCCGGCGCCACGCCCTTCAACGCGTACTGCATGTACTCGATCCACACCGGCAGCGCCAGGCCGCCGCCGGTTTCCCGGTCGCCGAGTTTGCGCGGCGTGTCGTAGCCGATCCAGACCACCGCCACCAGGCTCGGGTGCCAGCCGGC
>JANNJX010000301.1:0-11675 GCA_031396005.1 Burkholderiales bacterium | reverse complement strand
GCTGCCCTTCGTCGATCTGATGCGCATGTCGGGCGACTGGAGTTTCTGGCGGCGGGACGCGCCGGGCGTGCAAGTCAAGGACGTCACGCCGACGCAGGACACACGCGGCTGGCTGCGCGCCTTGCCCGAGGGCCTGGTGGCGCGGTTGCCGGTGGCCGCACGCTCGCATTTGCCGGACTCGAGACGCGCGCCGTGGGTGGTGCGCTACGACGGTCGCGGTGAAATCGAATTCGAGGGCGCGCTGCGGGTGGTGCGCAGCACGCCGGGCCGCGTCGAGTGCGAGTTCGTCGCACAGAACCCGCTGCCCGATCCATCGCTGTGGCTGCGCATCCCGCGCATCGACGCCGAGGACCCGCTGCGCAACATCCGCATCTTCAAGCCCGGCACCGAGAACCAGCCGGCGAGCAATATCTGGGACCCCGCCTTCGTCGCGCGCTGGAGCGGCTGGGCCGCCTTGCGCGCGATGGATCTGCAGAACACCAACAACTCCCGGATCGCGCGCTGGAGCGATCGCCCGCTGCCCGACGACCGCACCTTTGCGCCGCAAGGCATCGCCTTCGAGTGGTTGTTCGATCTGGCCAACCGCTGCGGCGTCGGGCCCTGGCTGTGCTTGCCGCACCGCGCCGACGACGACTTTTTGCGTCGCGCGGCGTTGCTGGCGAGCGAGCGGCTCGACGAGCGGCTGCCGCTGTGGGTGGAGCATTCGAACGAAGTCTGGAACCCGGACTTCGAGCAATCCGCATATGCCTCGCAACAGGGCATGGTCACCGGCCTGGCCAGTGAAGCGTACACGGCGCTTTGGCGCTGGCACGCCAAGCGCTCGCGCGAGATCTTCGCCATCTGGTCGCAGCCTTTCGCCGGTACGAAGCGGCTCAATCGTGTGCTCGGCACGCAGAGCGGCAACAGTTGGGGCTCGCAGCAGTTGCTGCGCGACTCGGTGATCGACACCACCGACGTGCTGGGCGTGTCTGCCTACCTGGGGCTGACGCCCGGCGTCAACACGTCTCCCACCGCGGCCGAAGTGGCGCGCTGGCCGCTCGATCGAGTGTTCGATCACCTCGAGAAGGAGCTCGAACAAATCGAACAGTCGCAAGCCGAACAGCGCCGCTGGTGTGCGCGTCACGGTCTTCTGCTCGCCGCTTACGAGGGCGGGCAGCATGCGGTGGGGATCGGTGAAGCCGTGCGCGACGCGGCGCTCGAGCGCCTGTTCACACAGGCCAACCGCGACGAACGCATGGCCGTGATGTACCGCCGTTTGTTCGACCGCTGGGAAGACGCCGACGGCGACCTGTTCTGCCACTTCTCTTCGGTTTCGGCGCCGAGCCGCTGGGGCAATTGGGGCTTGCTCGAACACCATGACGATGACCCGGCGTCGCGGCCAAAGTATCGGGTGACGTTGGAGCGGATGCGGCGCTGGCGCAATGGCTGACACAAATTCGCGTTCGATGGAATGACTCTGCATCTGGCGTGAAGAGCGCAAAGCCGCGGGCCGGTGCGCGACGGCGCGCCACTGCGGCGGTCGGCGCCAAAGGCGCGCCGACTGCGCTGCGGCGCTCGGGATTCGGTCGCACTGCGTAACTCGCTGCGCTCAGACAGACGCAGTGAGTCAGTTCACGAAGCGCGCGGGTACGCGCGCCGACCGAATCCTTCCGCTCCTCGCCGCCGCACGGGCGCACCGCCGCGCCCTCGCCCACGGCTTTGCGCAAGGCACCGGCTGTTCTTTGGTGGAGAAGCACACGAGCCGGGCATCGAGCCCGGCTCGTGCGCCCAAGCGCGCCTGCGGCGCGCGGCAAGCTGCGGGCTCGACGCCCGCAGCTTGCCGTTCACACTCCCCCAAAGCACGTTCATCCCCCCACGGCCGGCCCCAAGCCTTGCTTGAGCACTAGCGCGCGCGTCTGCGGATTCGATGCGCTGCCGGTCGCAGCCTCACATGCCGGCGTAGTTCGGCCCGCCGCCGCCTTCGGGCGTCACCCAGACGATGTTCTGCGTCGGGTCCTTGATGTCGCAGGTTTTGCAATGCACGCAGTTCTGTGCGTTGATCTGCAGACGGTCAGTGCCGTCCTCCTTCTTCACGTATTCATAGACACCGGCCGGGCAGTAGCGCGCCTCGGGGCCGGCGTAGCGCGCCAGGTTGATGCCCACGGGCACTCGGGCGTCGACCAGCGTCAGGTGCGCCGGTTGGTTTTCTTCGTGGTTGGTGTTGCTGATGAAGACCGAGCTGAGTTTGTCGAAGGTCAGCACACCGTCGGGCTTCGGGTAGTCGATGCGTGCACACTCGGCCGCGGGCTTCAGGCGCACATGGTCGGGTTGCGTGCGGTGGATCGTCCACGGCGGGCTCTTCATGCGCAGCTTGGGCAGCAACCAGTGTTCGATGCCGGTCATCAGCATGCCGACCCAGTTGCCGCGCTTGAACCACTGCTTGAAGTTTCGCGCCTGGTTCAGCTCATCGAACAGCCAGCTGCGCTCGAAGGCTTCGGGATAGGACTTCAGCTCGTCGTGGCGGCGGTCGTGCTTGAAGACCGCTTCGCAGATCGCCTCGGCACACAGCATGCCGCTCTTGATCGCGGCGTGGCTGCCCTTGATGCGCGCCGCGTTCAACGTGCCGGCATCGCAGCCGATGAGCGCGCCGCCGGGAAAGACCAGCTTGGGCAGCGACAGCAAACCGCCGGCGGTGATGGCGCGCGCGCCGTAGCCGATGCGCTTGCCGCCTTCGATGTGCGCACGAATGGCGGGGTGCGTCTTCCAGCGCTGCATTTCCTCGAACGGAGATAGCCACGTGTTCTGGTAGTCGAGGCCGGTGACGAAGCCGAGCGCGACTTGGTTGCCTTCCGCGTGGTAGAGAAAGCCGCCGCCGTAGGTGTCGTTGTCCATCGGCCAGCCGGCGGTGTGGACGACCAGGCCCGGCTGGGCCTTGCCGGCCGGCACTTCCCACAGCTCCTTGACGCCGATGGCGTAGCTCTGCGGGTCGCGCCCGCCGTCGAGCCGGTGGCGGTTGATCACCTGCTTGCCGAGATGGCCGCGCGAGCCTTCGGCGAAGATCGTGTAGCGGCCGCGCAGCTCCATGCCGAGCTGAAAGGCGTCGTGCGGCTGGCCGTCCTTGCCCAGGCCGACGTTGCCGGTGGCCACGCCGAGCACGGTGCCGTTGTCGGCGAGCAGCAGCTCTGCGGCCGCGAAGCCCGGGAACATCTCGACGCCGAGTTGTTCGGCCTGCTCGCCGAGCCACTTGGTGACGGCGCCCAGGCTGACGACGTAGTTGCCGCCGTTGTGCAGGCAGTCGGGAATCAGCCAGTTCGGCGTGCGCTTGGCGTCGCGTTCGGTCAGGAACAGCACCTGGTCGGTGGTCACGCGCTGCTTGAGCGGCGCGCCGAGGTCTTTCCAGTTCGGGAACAGTTCGGTGATTGCGCGTGGGTCCACCACCGCGCCGGACAAGACATGCGCACCCGGCTCGCTGCCTTTTTCGAGCACGACGACCGAGACCTCCCTGCCGTCCATCTGCGCGATCTGCTTGCAGCGGATGGCACAGGCCAGACCCGCCGGCCCGCCGCCGACGATGACCACGTCGTACTCCATCGCTTCGCGCGGGCCGTACTTCTCGATCAGTTCTTTGCCGTTCATGAGCAGGATTCTAGGATGCCGTGCTATCGTAATTTTCAGTTCAGACGGGAGACCTCATGGCCTACAGCATTGATTTGTCAGGGCGCGTGGCGCTGGTCACCGGCGCGTCGAGCGGCTTGGGCGAGCAATTCGCCATGGCTCTGTCCGAAGCCGGCGCCGGCGTCGTGCTTGCTGCTCGCCGTGTCGAGCGCTTGAAGACCCTGCGCGCCGAGATCGAAGCCGCCGACGGCGATGCGCATGTCGTCGGCCTGGACGTGACCAGCCTCGAGAGCATCCGCGCCGCAGTCGCCCATGCCGAGACGGAGATGGGGCCGATCGACATCCTCGTCAACAACGCCGGCGTCGGCACCACCCAGCATCTGACCGATGTGACGGCGGACGACTACGACTTTATGATGAACACCAACGTGCGCGGCGCCTTTTTCGTCGCGCAGGAGGTGGCCAAGCGCATGATCGCGCGCGCCAAGGGCACGGCGCCCGGCACCTATACCGGAGGGCGCATCGTCAACATCGCCTCGGTGGCGGGCCTGCGCGTGGGCAGCCGCATCGGCGTGTACTGCATGGGCAAGGCCGCGGTGATTCACATGACGCGCTCGATGGCGCTCGAATGGGGCCGCTTCGACATCAACGTCAACGCCATCTGCCCGGGCTATATCGACACCGAGATCAACCACCACCAGTGGGGCGGCGAAGCCGGACAGAAGCTGATCCAGCAACTGCCACGCAAACGCGTCGGCAAGCCGGCCGATCTGGACACCACGCTGCTGATGCTCTGCGCCAACGAGAGCCATTTCGTCAATGGCGCGGTGATTGCGGCGGACGACGGGTACGGCCTTTGAGGGCACTGACTGCCCTCGAAGCACGCGTGCTCGGCGTGCTGGTCGAGAAGCAGGCCACCGTCCCCGACACCTACCCGCTGTCGCTGAACGCACTCGTTGCCGGCTGCAATCAGAAGACCGCGCGCGATCCGGTGACGAATGCGAGCGACGCCGATGTGCTGACCGCGATCGACGGCCTGAAGTCGCTCTCCCTGGTCTTCGAAGGCAGCGGCAGCCGTGTCGTCAAGTTCGAGCACAACACCGGCCGCGTGCTCGGCGTGCCGAGCCAGGCAGTGGCGCTGCTGGCCACGCTGATGTTGCGCGGCCCGCAAACGGCAGCCGAGTTGCGCCTGGCCTGCGAGCGCCTGCACCGTTTCGCCGACATCTCTTCCGTCGAAGGTTTTCTCGATGAGCTGGCGGCCAAGGAGCCGCCGCGCGTGGTCAAGCTCACACGCGCACCGGGCTCGCGAGAACCGCGCTGGGCCCATCTGCTGTGTGGCGATGCGCCGCAGCCGTCGGTTGCGTTCGGGGCAGCAGCGCCCCCGGACATCGAGCAGCTCGAGGCGCGCGTCGCGGCGCTGGAAGCGCAGGTGGCGGCGCTGCTGCGGCGCGTCGGCGACGGCGGCTCAGGCGGTGCCGAGTGACGGCGGATCGACCACGCTGTCGAGCCAGGACCAGCGCGAGGCGCTGACGCGGCGCGACGGCCTTGCTTGCGGCAGCGAGCGCAGGAAGGTGGCGAAGTACTCCATCAGGCTGCCGCCGATGCGCGGGTTGATCTCCAGCAGTTGGAGCCGTCCGCCCGCCATCTTGAAGTTGGCGCAGCCGATGCCGTTGTAGTTGACGGCGCGCAACATGGCGCTCAGCGTGGTCGCGTCGGGGCAGGTGCCGAGCACGCGCACTGCCGGCGGCTGGTCAGAAGATCCTTTGACGTAGAGCGGCGCGTCGTGGTGGTAAGCCACGGTGAGCTCGCGCTCGAGACGGCCGTCCTTCATCACGAAATGCGTGGCGTGCTCGACGGCGCCGCGCACCGCCGCCTGACGGAACAGACCCGGCTGCTCGATCGCGTTGCCCAGGCGCAGGATCGCCGCATAGTCGGCCACCATCAGGCAGTTGTCGCTGTTCTCGCCGTGCGTCGGTTTGCAGACGAACGGCGGCGCCATGTCGGTGCCCATCGCCGGCACATGCGCGCCGAAGCCGGCGGCGATCAGTGTCTGATTCAGGCGCGGCTTGTCGTGGCACAGCGCACTGCATGTCTCGTCGGGTAGCGGCACGGCATGGGCGCGCACGTGGTCGGGCTGGCTGCGCAGGAAGCGGGCGTCGGCCAGCGACAGCGGCACGATGAGATCGAAGTGCGACAGGTCGGCGCGCTCGATCGGCGCGAACGTCAGCTTGTGGGCCAGGCCGGCAAAGCTGCGACGTGTCGGCGGCTCCCAGGCGTCGTGCTGCGAGAACAGGATGCTGAGCGCGCGCGGCGACGCGGCAGCTGCCAGCGGACGCTCGCGTTTGAGGTACCAGGCGCGCTGGGCCAGACTGTTCAACTTGATCAACGGACGTTGCATTGGGTGCATGGCGACCTCTTGGTTGCAATCCATCGTATTCAGGCTCTGTCGGATTGAACGGTACTAATGCACCGTCGAGGGCTGCCGTTACAGTGCGGGCATGCGAATCGAGGTGCCGCGCGCAAAGAAGCTGACGCACGAGACGATCATTTCTATTCGTTGGGGCGACATGGACGCGATGGGCCATGTCAACAACACCCTCTATTTCCGCTACTTCGAGATCGTGCGTCTCGAATGGCTGTTCAAGGTCGGCGCACCGACCGATCCGAACGGCCTCGGCCCGGTCATCGTCAACGCCTTCTGCAACTTCATCCGCCAGCTCGAGTTCCCCGGCGACGTGCTGGCCAGGCATTACGTCGCCAACCCGGGGCGGTCGAGCTTCGACACCTTCATCACGTTGGAGCGCACCGACGAGCCGGGCGTGATCTACGCCGAGGGCGGCAGCAAGACGGTGTGGACCGACTTCAAGGCACAAAAATCGGCGCCGCTGCCGCAGTGGCTCAGGGAGTTGGTGTCTTGAAGTCGATCTACGGTCTGCGCGCGGCGACCGCGTTGCCCAGCTCGATCACCGCCAGCGCGTAGTAGCTCGACCAGTTGTAGCGCGTCACCGCCCAGAAGTTGCGCGTGCCGGCCACGTGGCTCGGCGACGCGGCGTCGCCGTTGTGCAACTCGACGAGCGCCAGCGGGCCTTCGTGGGCGCGGCCTTCGGCTGTGAGTGTGGCGCCGCGTTCGGTGAACTCGTCGGCCGAGAACAGCGGCAGGATGTCGGGGCCCAGCAGCAGCGCGCGACTGGCTTCGTCGTCGGGAGGGCGCACGTCGAAATGCGTCGGCGCGCCACGCTCCCAGCCGAAATAGTTGAGGTAGCGGGCGACGCTGCCGATGGCGTCGGCGGCGCTGCCGGCCAGGTTGACATGGCCGTCGCCGTCGAAGTCCACCGCCCAGGTGTTCGTGCTGCTCGGCATGAACTGCGGCAGGCCCATCGCGCCGGCGAACGAGCCTTGCACCAACGCCGGATCGCAGCGCTCGCGTGCGCACCAGAGCAGGAACTGTTCGAGCTCGCTGCGGAAGAACGGCGTGCGGTCGCGGCGGCCGGTGGGAAAATCGAAAGCGAGGGTCGCCAAGGCGTCGATGACGCGGAAACTGCCGGTGAGCCGTCCGTAGTAGGTCTCGACGCCGATCACGCCGACGATGATCTGCGCCGGCACGCCCCAGCGTTCTTCGGCGCGTTGCAGCCAGGCTTCATTCGCGCGCCAGAAAGCGACGCCGGCGTCGATGCGCTCGCGCTCGACGAAGCGGGCGCGGTAGGCGGCCCAGTTCTTGACCGTGGCTTTGCCGTTGACGGAAGGCGGCGGCATGATGAGTTTTTGCACCGCGCCGACGAAGCGGGCGCGCTGCAACTGCTCGCGCACCCAGCGGGGGTCAATGTCGGCGTGGCGTGCGGCGAGGTCGGAAGCGAAGCGCATCACGTCGTCGCGTACGCCGTACGCCGTTGCGTCGGTTTTCTTTGCGGCCGCTGGCGGCTCCGCGGCTCTGCCGTTCGATGTCTGCGCTGCGGCCACGCTGCAGAGCAACGCCCACGCGCACAGCGACCCGCGCCATCCTCGTTTGTTCATGCGCTGATTATCGCGAGGCCACGCGCGTGGCGGCCGGCGTGGCCGCCGCGGCGGCGTCGAATGCCCGCCACCATCCGGCCCGCGGCCGCGTGGCTGCATCGCGGCCGTAGCGCATGGCGTCGAGCGCGTCGAGTTGCGCCGCCACCGCTTCGCCGGCCGGCCCGAGGCGTTTGCGCACATGCTCCGCCCAGCGGCGCGGGCCTTCGTGATCGGCGGCTTCGACATCGAGCGCGTCGAGCTTCTTCGCCACGCGCGTGACCAAGCGCTGCCACGGATCGCGACGCTGCCGATCCCACCAGGCCCACGCCGCGCCGGCCAGGCTGCCGGCGCTGACCAGCCCGATCAACAAGTAGGCCAGATCGACCGCCTGCGGCTGCCGCCAGCCGATGCGCTGCAGCAGGTCGAACTGCTCGCTCTTCGAGTAGCGCAGCACCCACTGATTCCAGTGGTTGTTGACGCGCTCCCAGTGGCGGCGCAGCGTCGCCATCAGCTCGGGGTCGAAGCCTTCGATCGCTTCGGCGACGAAGCCCGGCCGCGGCCGCAGCGAGCGCGAGCGGTCGATGCGCTCCGGCGCCACGGCGGCGGTGGGATCGATGCGCACCCAGCCGCGGTTCTCGATCCAGATCTCCGCCCAAGCGTGGGCGTGGCTGTTGCGCACGATGACGTAGCCGTCTTGCACGTTCGGATCGGCCCCCTGGTAGCCGGTGACGATGCGCGCCGGCACGCCGAGCTTGCGCATGATGACGACGAAGGCGGCGCTGAAGTGTTCGCAAAAGCCCTGGCGGCGGTCGAGCCAGAACTCGTCGATCGCGTGACGGCCGTTCTCGTCGCCGTACTCGCCCGGCGTCAGCGTGTAGGTGAAGCCGGTGTTGATGTGCTGCAGCACCGCTCGTGTCAGGCGCTCCGGCGAAGCGTCGGCCAGCTCGGGCCGGCGCTGCAGCGCCACGGCCCAGGCCAGCGTGCGTGGGTTGTAGCCCGAGGGCAGGTCGGTGTCGTCGCGCAACGCCAGGTCGGCTTGCAGCGGGCCGTGCGAGTGCGCCAGCCAGGCCTTGGCGGAGAAGCGCAGGCGCTCGGTGATCGGTCGCTCGGTGATCCATTGCAGATCGCCGCGCTGAAACGCGCGCAACGCCGTCAGCGTGGGCGCCTCGGCGGTGGCCTCGAGCAGCGGCAGCATCGGCAGGCGGCTCGGCTCCAACGTCATCTCGTAGGCCAGTGGCGCGCCGCGCACCTCCAGTTGCGGAGCCTGCGCGCTGCTGCGGCCCAACCGCGTCGCGGCACGCGACCACTCGGCGCCGTCGAAGCGCGACAGCACCGGGCCGCGCCAGTAGAGGTTGTCGGCCGGCGGCACCGGGCCGGCGAAACGAGCACGCAGCGCAATCGAATCGTCGACCGCCAGCTCGGCCACGCCGCCCATGCGCAGCGTGCCCGACAAGCCGGTCTTGGCCAGCGACTCCTGCGGCACCGCCCACAACGGCGCCACGCGCGGGAAGAGCACGAACAGCACCAGCATGATCGGCGCGCCGAACAGCGCGGCCTGCGCCGCCACGCCGCCGGCGCGCGCGAGCGGCGGCCGGCCGACCGGCATGTGCGCGAGCACGAGCGCCGTGAGCAGGCCCCACACCGAGACCACCATCGCCGCCGCCACGGCCATCGACTGCGTGTAGAGGAAGTTGGTCAGCACGATGAAGAAGCCGAGGAAGAAGACCACCAGCGCATCGCGGCGCGCGCGCAGCTCGAGCGTCTTCAACACCATCAGCACGACGAGCAGCGTCACGCCCGCATCCTTGCCGAGCACCGTGCGGTGGCTCCACAGCGTCAGGCCGATCGCCAGCGCCAGCACGGCGAACAGGATCGTGCGACTGGGCAGCGGCGATTGCGTGATGGCAACGACGGCGCGCCAGGCGATGACGCAGGCCGTCAGCGCCAGACACCACAGCGGCAGGTGAACGAAGTGTGGCGCGACCGTCCAGGCGATCACGCCGAGCAGGAACAGCACGTCGCGCGCCTCGCGCGGCAGGTGACTCCACCCAGGCCAGTGCGCGAGCGCCCGACCACTCCCTCCCCATCGATGGGGGAGGGTTGGGATGGGGGTGCGATCGCGGGCCGTCACTTCACGACCGCCAACGCATCGAGGCTGGCGCGGCGGTGCGCCACCCCGCTGCCGGGTGCGATCTCGACACCCGGCAAACGCAGGCCGTGCGACAGGCCGGCGTGATCCGCTGCGACTACCCACGCCGCCAGACGCGACAGCCGCGGCTCGGTGCCCGAGAGGTGCGCCTGCTGCCAGTCGAACCACAGCTCCTGCTGCACGGCGGTGACGTGGTCGCGGCTGACCAGGTCGCCCCCTTTGGCGGTCTTCTTCCAGACGATGCGCTTCAACGCGTCGCCGCGGCGGTAGGTGCGCACGCCGTCGAACTCGCCGCTGTCGCTGCGCTGGTGTTGTGCTGCCTGCCCGGCCGCACTCGGCGATGCCGGCCACGGCGACAGCGGCGTTTCCGGCCGCGGCCAGGCCAGCGCTCGCGCGGCCGGCTTCCAAACTGTCCAGGCGCGAAACAGGCCGAGCGGGTAGCGCGTCTCGACATGCAGCGTCGGCAGCGTGTGCAGGCCGCGCTGCGGCGGCACGAAGGCCAGGTGGGCGGAGGTTTGTCCGCCGCCGGGCACGTCGACGAAGACCTCGTGGCCGCGATGCATCGACTCGGTGAAGCCCAGGCCGACGCCATGCTGCGTGCGGCTCGGGCTGGCCAGCACGATCTCCAGCAGCATCGGTTCACCGGCAAACCCCGAGGCCGGCGTCTTCAGGTGCAGCGTCATGCCGCGCAGCGTGTTGTGCGTCATGTGCATCGACACGAACCCCGCGCCGGCGAGCAGGAAGGTCAGCACGTAGCCCAGGCTCAACTGGTAGTTGATCGACGCCAGCAGCATCACCACCAGCACCGCCGCAAACGCCCACCCGGCGCGTGTCGGCAGGATGTAGACGTTGCGCTGCGTCAGCAGCCAGGTGTCGGTGCGTGCGAGGCGCGACTCGAACCAATCGCGGATTCGCTGACGCAGGCAGAACATCCGCTTGCTGTTCAGTGCACGGCGATCGTCTTGACCATCACCATCACCTGCTCGGCCGCGCCGCGGCCGGCGCCGGGCAGGGGCGACAGCCGGTGCGCGATCGTCTGCACCAGCACTGCCTGCACGTCGTCGGGGGCGACGTAGTCGCGGCGGTCCATCAGCGCATGCGCCTTGGCGGCGCGCAGCACGGCGATGCCAGCGCGCGGCGACAGGCCTTCGCTGAACCACTGGCCACTGCGCGTGGCGGCGATCAGCAGTTGCAGGTAGTCGAGCAGCGGCTCGCCGGCGTGCACCGCCAGCACCGCCTGCTGCGCGATCTGCAACTCGGCCGGCGACATCACCGGCTGCAGGCGCGCCACCGTGCTGCGCCGGTCCTCGCCAGCCAGCAAGGCGCGTTCGCTGGCCTTGTCCGGGTAGCCGAGCGTGATGCGCATCAGGAAGCGGTCGAGCTGGCTTTCAGGCAGCGGGTAGGTGCCGACCTGATCGGTCGGGTTCTGCGTGGCGATGACGAAGAACGGCTCCGGCAGCGGCCGCGTTTCGTTCTCCACCGTCACCTGATGTTCTTCCATCGCTTCCAACAGCGCGCTCTGCGTCTTCGGCCCGGCGCGGTTGATCTCGTCGGCCAGAAGCACCTGCGCGAACACCGGTCCGCGGTGGAAGACGAACTGCTCCTTGCTGCGCTCGAACACCGAAACGCCGACCAGGTCGCTGGGCATCATGTCGGCGGTGAACTGCACGCGGCGAAAGTCCAGGCCGAGCGACACCGCCAGCGTGTGCGCCAGCGTCGTCTTGCCGACGCCGGGCACGTCTTCGATCAGCAGGTGGCCGCCGGCGAGCAGGCAGGCGATGCAGTCTTCGATGCGCTGGCGTTTGCCGACGATGACCGTGCTAATCTGATCCGCGAGCCGCGCCAGACGCGACGCCAGCGCGGGATCCACATCTTTGTGCCCCATGCGCCGCACGTTAACCGAAAACCACTCGTGCCCTCATGACCCTCGCCTACTACAGCC
>JANNJX010000275.1:0-1973 GCA_031396005.1 Burkholderiales bacterium | reverse complement strand
CATCGCGCTCGGCCCGCTGCTGTGGATCTGGCTGCGCCACCGCGGCGCGACGCCGACGAAGCGCTTGCGTGCGTTGACGCTGCTGACGCTGTTCCTCACCTTCGACCTCGTGCTCTTCGGCGCTTTCACGCGCCTGTCGGATTCGGGCCTCGGCTGCCCCGACTGGCCGGGTTGCTACGGCAGCGCCAGCCCGCTCGGTGCGCGCGACGAGATTGCCGCCGCGCAGAGCGCGTTGCCGAGCGGCCCGGTGACGCACGGCAAGGCCTGGGTCGAGATGGTGCACCGCTATCTCGCCACCGCGGTCGGCGTATTGATCGTCGTCATGGCGGCGATGGCGTGGTCGCTGCGTGGCAAAGGACCATCGCCGTGGTGGGCCACGTTGACCCTGGTTTGGGTGATCGCGCAAGGCGCGTTCGGCGCGCTTACCGTGACGATGAAGCTTTACCCGGCCATCGTCACGCTGCACCTGATCGGCGGCATCGGCCTGCTCATGCTGCTGGCGGTGCAGGACCAGGTCTTCGTGCCGCGTCCGCTGCAACTGCCCAAAGCGCTGGCAACGGCCGCCTGGATCACCGCGGCGTTGGTGGTCGCACAGATCGCGCTCGGCGGCTGGGTCAGCACCAATTACGCGGTGCTCGCGTGCAGCGAGTTCCCGCGCTGCCAAGGCCAGTGGTGGCCGCCGATGGACTTTGCGCCCGCCTTCACATTGCAGCGCGAGCTGGGTCAAACGGCCGCGGGCGCTTACCTCCCGTTCGCTGCGCTGACGGCCATCCACATGACGCACCGCCTGGCCGCCGTGATCGTGCTCGGGGCGATGCTGTGCCTGGCGTGGCGACTCGCCGCGACAGGTGATGCGGCCCTGCGGCGCTTTGCGGTGGGCATCGCCGCACTCGCGGCATTGCAGTTGGCCACTGGCTTGTCCAACGTCGTGCTCGGCTGGCCGATCGTTGCGGCGCTGCTGCACACGGGAGGCGCGGCGGCGCTGGCGGTGTTGCTTGCAGCTTTGCTCGCGCGCGCGCATCTGCGGTCGAGCGCCATCGCCCGTCAGCGCGAGCCGGGGTGGCCCGTGTACGAAAAACGCAGCGCCGCATGACAACGACCACCGCACCCCTCACCGCCACCGCGCCGTCGCGCGTGCGCCAGTTCTACGTACTGACCAAGCCGCGCGTCGTGCAGTTGATCGTCTTCTGCGCCGTCATCGGCATGCTGCTCGCGCAGCCCGGTTGGCCGGATTGGCGCTCGGTGTTCGTCGCCGCGGCTGGCATCTGGCTCGTTGCGGCCGCGGCGGCCGCGTTCAACTGCATCGTCGAGCAGCGCATTGACGCGCGCATGGCGCGCACCGCGTGGCGGCCCACGGCCAGGGGTGAGCTCACCAACACGCAGACATTGCTGTTCTCGGCCGTGCTGTGCATCGCCGGCTGCGCGCTGTTGTGGTGGTGGGTCAATGCGCTGACGATGTGGCTGACGCTGGCCACCTTCGTCGGCTACGCCATCGTCTACACCGTGCTGCTCAAACCGGCAACGCCGCAGAACATCGTCATCGGCGGCGCCTCGGGTGCGATGCCGCCTCTGCTGGGTTGGGCGGCGATGCGCGGCGACGTCGGCGCCGAAGCCTGGCTGCTGGTGCTGATCATCTTCGTCTGGACGCCGCCGCACTTCTGGGCGCTGGCGTTGTACCGCGCCGAGGACTATGCGCGCGCCGGGCTGCCGATGCTGCCGGTGACTCATGGCAACGACTTCACGCGCCTGCAGATCCTGCTCTACACGCTGGTGCTGTTCGCCGCGTCGCTGCTGCCGTTCATTCAAGGCATGAGCGGCATCGTCTATCTCGGTGCGGCGGTGGCGCTCGGCCTGTGGTTCCTCGTCCTGGCGTGGCGCTTGTGGCGCGCCTACAGCGAAGCGCTGGCGCGGCGTACATTCCGCTTTTCCATCTGGTACCTGGTGTGGTTGTTCGCAGCGCTGCTGGTCGATCA
>JANNJX010000240.1:0-2892 GCA_031396005.1 Burkholderiales bacterium | reverse complement strand
GCTGATCGGCGCGCTGATCTACTTCTGCTTTGCTTTCGTGCCGATCTTCATCGCTTACGCCGCGCTCGTCGCCGACCCGGCGCTGAAGGAGCTGTTCGCGTCCGACGACGCGCGCCAGATTCAGCGCATCCTGCCCGACCTCGTGCTCGGCAAGATGCCGCTGTGGGCGCAGATCATGTTCTTCGGCGCGCTGCTGTCGGCCATTCTGTCCACCGCCAGCGGCGCGTTGCTGGCGCCGACGGCCCTGTTCACCGAGAACGTGCTGCGCCCCTTCGTGCCGCACATGGGCGACAAGCAATTCCTGCTGACGCTGCGCATCATCCTCGTCACCTTCACCGCCGGCGCGCTGCTGTTTGCGCTGAACAGCAAGAGCACGATGTACGAAATGGTGCAAAACGCCTACAACGTGACGCTGGCCGGCGCCTTCATTCCGCTGGTGGCGGGCGCTTACTGGAAGAAGGCGACGACGCAGGGCGCGCTGTTGTCGATCATCCTGGGCATCGGCGCCTGGCTGGCGGCGAACACCGTGGCCCCGGAGGCGATGGTGCCGGCGAACCTCGTCGGCTTCTTCGCCTCGGTCATCGGCATGCTGCTCGGCTCGCTGGCGCCGCAGATCATCGGCAACAAGGGCCACTCTATCGAGGCGGCGCTGAAGGCGGCGCGGCCTCACGCGCACCCGACCGCCAAGCACCGCTGAAGCGCTGTCTCACAGGGCACCGCACCTATACTCCGCGGCTCCCCACGAGGTCCACCATGCCCATCTACGCCTATCGCTGCGCCGCCTGCGGCCATGCGAAAGACGTGCTGCAAAAGCTGTCCGACGCGCCGCTGTCTGTTTGTCCGTCCTGCGGCGCGCCGCGCTTTGAAAAACAGGTCACCGCCGCCGGTTTCCAGTTGAAGGGCTCAGGCTGGTACGTCACCGACTTCCGCGAGGGTGAGAAGAAGAAGGGCGACGCCAAGCCTGGCGACGCCGCGGTGGAGAAGAAAAAGGAAGAGGCCAAACCCGCGGCCGATGGCGCCCCCCCTCCGGCATCCGCGCCCTCTGCGGCACCAGCGCCTGCACCCGCCGCCGCTGCGGCACCCGCGCCCGCCGCTGCGCCGCCGCCACCACCGGGCTCCTCGTCGACATGAAGAAGTACCTGATCGCCGGCCTGCTCGTCTGGCTGCCGCTGGCGGTCACGATCTGGGTGTTGCAAGCGGTGCTCGGCATCGTCGGCGATCTGTTCGGCTGGCTGCTCACCGCGTCGCAGACGGTGCTGCCAGCAGCGGCGCATGCGCCGATCGAGATGTTGCGCAAGATTCCGGGGCTGGGCGTGCTGGTCATGCTGCTGCTGCTGCTGGGCACCGGCGTTTTTGCCACCAACATGGTCGGGCAATGGTGGTTGCGGCAAGGCGGGCGCATCTTGCACCGTATCCCGATCGTCAAGTCGATCTACAGCTCGGTCAAGCAAGTCAGCGACACGCTGTTCTCGTCGAGTGGCAACGCCTTTCGCGAAGCCGTGCTCGTGCAGTACCCGCGCGAAGGCTCGTGGACGATCGCCTTCGTCACCGGCAAGCCCGGTGGCGAAGCCGGTGCACATCTGCACTCGGACTACGTCAGCCTGTACGTGCCGACGACGCCGAACCCGACGTCGGGCTTCTTCCTGATGGTGCCGCGCGCCGACGTGGTGGCGTTGCGCATGAGCGTCGATGAAGCGCTGAAGTACATCATCTCGATGGGCGTTGTGTCGCCCCCGGTGGCCACGCGAAATTGACGCGGCCGAACGCGCGGCGAGCGTTCGGCCACGATGGCGCCGACAACACAACATCGAACACACCAACGGAGTTCCGTCCATGCGAACCACCTACTGCGGCCTCGTCAGCGAAGCGCTGATGGGCCAGAGCGTCACCCTCATGGGCTGGGCGCACCGCCGACGCGATCACGGCGGCGTGATCTTCATCGACCTGCGCGACCGCGAAGGCCTGGTGCAGATCGTCTGCGATCCCGACCGCGCCGACACTTTTAAAGTTGCCGAAGACGTGCGCAACGAGTTCTGCCTGAAGATCGTCGGCAAGGTGCGCGCGCGCCCGGCCGGTACAGAAAACACCAACCTCGTCAGCGGCAAGATCGAAGTCCTGGCGCATGAGTTGGAAGTGCTGAACCCCAGCGTCACGCCGCCGTTCCAGCTCGACGACGACAACCTGTCGGAGACGGTGCGCCTGACGCACCGCGTGCTCGACCTGCGGCGGCCGCAGATGCAGCGCAACATGCTGCTGCGCTACCGCGTGGCGATGGAGGTGCGCAAGTTCCTCGACGCCAACGGCTTCATCGACATCGAAACGCCGATGCTGACCAAGAGCACGCCCGAGGGCGCGCGCGACTACCTCGTGCCGTCGCGCGTGCACGACGGCATGTTCTTCGCGCTGCCGCAGTCGCCGCAACTCTTCAAGCAGCTCTTGATGGTGGCCGGCTTCGACCGCTATTACCAGATCACCAAGTGCTTCCGCGACGAAGACCTGCGGGCCGACCGCCAGCCCGAATTCACGCAGATCGACATCGAGACCTCCTTCCTCACCGAAGAAGAGATCCGCACGATGTTCGAGGGCATGATCCGCAGCACGTTTCATCATGCCATCGGCGTCGAGCTGCCGCCGTTTCCCGTGATGACGTGGACCGACGCGATGCACCGCTTCGGCTCCGACAAGCCCGACCTGCGCGTCAAGCTCGAGTTCACCGAGCTCACCGACGTGATGAAGGACGTCGACTTCAAAGTCTTCAGCGGCCCGGCCAACCATGCCGAAGGGCGCGTCGTCGCGCTGCGCATTCCCGGCGGCGCCGAGATGAGCCGCGGCGAGATCGACGCCTACACCGAGTTCGTCAAGATCTACGGCGCCAAGGGCCTGGCGTGGATC
>JANNJX010000158.1:0-4994 GCA_031396005.1 Burkholderiales bacterium | reverse complement strand
ACGTACTCCGGCCGCACGCCGAGCTGCGTCGCACCGGCCGGCGCGCCGGGCAGCAACGACGCCGGCAGAAAATTCATGCCCGGCGAGCCGATGAAGTGGCCGACGAAGGTGTGGCGCGGACGCTCGAACAGCTCGGACGCGGTGCCGATCTGCACCGCGCGGCCGCGCGTCATCACCACCACCTGATCGGCAAAGGTCAGCGCCTCGACCTGGTCGTGCGTGACATAGACGAGGGTCAGCTTCAGCTCGTTGTGGATCTGCTTGAGCTTGCGCCGCAGTTGCCACTTCAGGTGCGGGTCGATCACGGTCAAGGGCTCGTCGAACAGCACGGCCGACACGTCTTCGCGCACCAAGCCGCGGCCGAGCGAGATCTTCTGTTTGGCGTCGGCTGCGAGACCGGCGGCGCGCTGGTCGAGTTGCGCCGACAGCTCCAGCATCTCGGCGATCTTGCCCACGCGCTGCTTGATGCGCTCCGCCGGCACGCCGCGGTTCTTCAGCGGGAAGGCCAGGTTCTCGGCGACGGTCATCGTGTCGTAGATCACCGGGAACTGAAAGACTTGCGCGATGTTGCGCTGCTGCGGTGTCTTGTCCTTGACCTCGACGCCGTCGAACTTGACACCGCCTTGCGAGGGTTTGACGAGGCCCGAGATGATGTTGAGCAGGGTCGTCTTGCCGCAGCCCGAGGGCCCGAGCAGCGCGTAGGCGCCGCCGTCGTCGAAGGTCATCTTCAAGGGCAACAGCGCGTAGTCTTCATCGCGCTGCGGATTGGGCTTGTAGGCGTGGGCGAGGTCGAGGTCGATGCGGGCCATGTCAGATGCCCTCCTTCTTCGGCGCAACCAAGAGATCGCCGGCGGCGTCGAAGACATGCACGGCCGACGGGTCGAGGTAGAGCGTGAGCGGCGCGCCGAGCGTGAACTGGTGAACGCCGGTGAGCTGCGCGACGAGCTCGCCGAGCGCGGTATCGACGTGCACGAAGGTGTCGGAGCCGGCGATTTCCGCCAACTCGACGCGGCCCGGCAGCGACACGTCGTTTGGCCGCTGCGTGACGCGCAAGGCACTGGCACGGATGCCGATGGTCAACCCTGGCCCGCTCATCCGGTCGCCCTGCGCCTTTCGCAGGGCTTCGACAATCTCAGCCCGAACTGGGGTCGGCTCGGCGCTGTGCTCGAGCAAATTCATCGGCGGATCGCTGAACGCCCGCGCGACGCGGATCGACTTCGGCCGGTGAAAGACCTCGGCTGTCGGCCCGTACTGCAGCAGCTCGCCGGCATCCATCACCGCGGTGTAGCCGCCAAGCAGCAGCGCTTCGGTCGGCTCGGTGGTGGCATAGACGACGGTCGAATTGCCGGCGGCGAAGAGCAACGACAGCTCATCGCGCAATTCCTCGCGCAGCTTGTAGTCGAGGTTCACCAGCGGTTCGTCGAGCAGCATCAGCGGCGCGTTCTTCGCCAGCGCGCGGGCGAGTGCGACGCGTTGCTGCTGGCCGCCCGACAACTCGGCCGGCAGGCGCTTCAGGAACGGCTCGATGTGCAGCTTGACCGCCAATTCATTGACGCGCGCGTCGATGCCCTTTTCTCCGCGCAGCTTCAACGGCGAGGCGATGTTGTCGGCCACCGTCATCGACGGGTAGTTGATGAACTGCTGATAGACCATCGCCACGTTGCGCTGGCGCACCGGCAGGCCCGTCACGTCCGCGCCATCGGCCTTGACACGCCCTTTGCTCGGCACGTCCAGGCCCGCCATCAAGCGCATCAACGTCGTCTTGCCGGCCTGCGTGGCGCCGAGCAGCACCGTCACCGCGCGCGGCACCAGCGTCAGGTCGAGCGGGTACAGGTGCGTCAACGCACCGGCGTGTTTTTCGATGCGCTCGAGCGTCAGTTGCACGACGTCTCCCGCGCGGTCACGGCCGACTCCTCGATCTCGCCCCAATGCGCGCGGCACCAAGCATCGACCGACGCGCGCTCGGCGCCGCTCAGGTGCAGGCCGAGTTTGGTGCGGCGCCAGAGCACGTCGTTAGCCGCCTTCGCCCACTCGTGGCGGTGCAGGTAGTGCAGTTCGGCTTCGAACAGTCCGGGCGCCACTTCAGTGCCCAGCCCTTGCGACAGCAGCACGTCGGCGCGCGAACCATAGCCGCGCGCGAGGCGGCGGCACAACGCGGGCGGAAGATCGGGGTGGCGCGCCCGCAGTGCATGCACGCAGCGCTCGAAGTCGGCGATCAGATCGCTCGATGCCTTCGCTGCGATGTCGCCGCCGGGCAGGCAGTGACCGGCGGTCCACGCGCCGCGCGTCGTGCCGAGCGGCGCGGCCAGCAGATCGGCGGCTTCTTCGGCGAGCTTGCGGAAGGTGGTGATCTTGCCGCCCCACACCGACAGCAGCGGCGCCTGTGCCGTGTCCAATTCCAGTGAGTAGTCGCGCGTCACGGCCGACGGGTCGCCCGATTCATCATCGAGCAACGGCCGCACGCCGGAGTAGCTCCAGACCACGTCGGCCGGC
Source organism: Burkholderiales bacterium (assembly GCA_031396005.1). Lineage (GTDB taxonomy): Bacteria > Pseudomonadota > Gammaproteobacteria > Burkholderiales > Burkholderiaceae_C > CADEEN01. Next base: position 2,501 of record JANNJX010000158.1, on the reverse strand, counting down.
ACGACGGCGCGCTCGAAGTAGCGGCTCGCCTGCTCGCAGAGGTAGCTCGTTTCCGATGCGTCGATCTGCGCCGCACCGATCGCGCCGGTGTGTTCGACGTCGGTCGTGCCGATCAACGTGAACTCGCCCTCGTAGGGGATGGCGAAGATGATGCGCTTGTCCGGGTTCTGAAAGATGTAGGCGTGGTCGTGGTCGAAGAGTCTCTTCACGACGATGTGGCTGCCCTTGACCAGGCGCAGCGACTTGCGCTGTGCTGCGTGCGCGTGGTCGGCGAGGAACTGTGCCGCCCACGGCCCGGCCGCGTTGACGATGGCGCGCGCGGTCACGTCGTGAGTCTCGCCAGCGCTGCTTTGCAATCGCACGTGCCACTGCGATGCGCCGCGCTGCGCGTCGATGCAACGCCAGCGCGTCAGCACGGTCGCGCCATGCTCGGCGGCGTCCATGGCGTTGAGGACGACGAGCCGTGCGTCCTCGACCCAGCCATCCGAATAAACGAAGCCTTTGGTGAAGCCGCGTTTGAGCGGCGCGCCCGCGGCATGTTTGCGCAAGTCGATCGTGCTCGACCCCGCGAGCACCTCGCGCCGTGCCAGATGGTCGTACAAGAACAATCCGGCGCGGATCATCCACACCGGCCGCATGCTCGGATCGTGCGGCATGACGAAGCGCAACGGCCACATGATGTGCGGCGCGCTTTTGAGCAACACCTCGCGCTCGGCCAGCGCTTTCCTCACCAGCGAGAACTCGTAGTGCTCAAGGTAGCGCAGGCCGCCGTGGATCAGCTTGGTGGAGCACGACGAGGTGTGCGAGGCCAGATCGTCCTGCTCGCTCAGCAGCACCGCGAGCCCGCGCCCGGCCAGGTCGCGTGCGATGCCGGCACCGTTGATGCCGCCGCCGACGACGAGCACGTCGCAGTGCTCCGGCAGGGCGTTGCCGGAGCGGGACGGGTGCGGGAGCGCAGCGTTCAAGGAGCGAGCAGTGAGTTCGTTATTGTTCGTTTGTAGCTTTTTCTTTTTCGTTTAACACCCAGGATTTCCCGGATCAACTTTCGATTTGCTTCGTTTAGCCTCGGTGCGCATGGGTCCCTGCCCGGCCGTTCCGAAGGGGGCTCGCTCCGAAGTGCGCAGCACGAAGGTTTACCAATGAGCCCCAATCCGCGCCAAGCCGAGCTGGTCGAAGAAGTGCAGCGCCTGGGCGCGGTCTCGGTGGAGACGCTGGCCGAGCGCTTCGGCGTCACGTTGCAGACGGTGCGCCGCGACGTCAAGCTGCTGTCCGACGCCGGCCTGCTGGCGCGATTTCACGGCGGCGCGCGCGTGCCGAGCTCGACGACCGAGAACCTGGCCTACCGGCAGCGCCAGCAACTCAACGAAGCGGCCAAGCAGCGGATCGCGCGCGCGGTGGCCAGGAGCGTGCCAAACAACTGCTCGCTGATCATCAACATCGGCACGACGACCGAAGCGATCGCGCGCGCGCTGATGCAGCACAAGGGCCTGCGCGTCATCACCAACAATCTCAACGTCGCCGCGATCCTGTCCGACAACCCGGACTGCGAGGTCATCGTCGCCGGCGGCGTGGTTCGCTCGCGTGACCGCGGCATCGTCGGCGAGGTGACGCTCGATTTCATCCAGCAGTTCAAGGTCGACATCGGCCTGATCGGCATCTCGGCGATCGAGTCCGACGGCACGCTGCGCGACTTCGACTACCGCGAGGTCAAGGTGGCGCAGGCGATCACACGCCACTCGCGCCAGGTCTGGCTGGCTGCCGACCACAGCAAGTTCAACCGGCCAGCGATGGTGGAATTGGGGCGGCTGGAGCAAGTCGATACGCTCTACACCGACGCCGTGCCGCCGGCGCCGTTTCCGGCGCTGCTGGCGGAAGCCGGTGTGCAATGCGTGATTGCGGAATGAAGGACTGCCATGCCTGACCATCTTCTTGCCCTCGACCAAGGCACATCGAGTTCGCGCGCCATCGTTTTCCACCGCGACGGTCGCATCGTTGCCATGGTGCAGCGCGAGTTCCGGCAGATCTTCCCGCAGCCCGGCTGGGTGGAGCATGACGCGAACGAGATCTGGGCGACGCAGCAGGCGGTGGCGATGGAGGCGCTGTTCAAGGCGCAGTTGAACGCCACCGACATCGCTGCGATCGGCATCACCAACCAGCGCGAGACGACGCTGCTGTGGAACCGCAAGACCGGCCAGCCGATCGCCAACGCCATCGTCTGGCAAGACCGGCGCACGGCGGCGTTGTGCGAGCAGTTGAAGGCGCAGGGCCTGGAGCCCGCGGTGCAACGCTCGACGGGGCTGCGCATCGACTCGTACTTTTCCGGCACCAAACTGCGCTGGCTGCTCGACCATGTGCCGAATGCTCATGTGCTGGCGGCCCGAGGCGAACTGGCCTTCGGCACGATCGACACCTGGCTGATGTGGAAGCTCACCGCCGGCCGCGTGCATGCCACCGACGTCAGCAACGCGTCGCGCACGATGCTGTTCGACATCCGCCACAAC
>JANNJX010000154.1:0-3320 GCA_031396005.1 Burkholderiales bacterium | reverse complement strand
GGCAGCAACGGGTACAGCGGCACGCGGTAAGGCCGCTCGCGCGTCGGCTCGCGCCGCCGCAGCACGAACAGCGACACGCCGGCGGCGAGGAAGAACAGCCAGAACACCGGCGCGGTGAACTCGACCATCGACTTGAAGCCGTCACCCGCCGCCGCGCCGACCGCCACCAGCAGCAGCGCCATCGCGCTTTGCGCCAGCATGCCGACGGTCGGCGAGCCGCGGCTGTCGTCCCACTGGCCCAGACGCGACAGCACCGGCCAATCGCGGCCGACGGCGTAGTTGGTGCGGGCGCCGACGATCATCGTGGCGTTGATCGAGGTCAGCGCCGCCACCGCGATCAGCACCGAGATCAACGTGCTGCCGGTGCTGCCGAAAGCGCGCCCCATCAGATCGGCCGCCAAGGCTTGCGACTGCGCCATGCCTTCGAGGCCGAGCCCCTGCCAGTAGGCCCAGACGACGAGCAGGTAGAGGGCGGTGATGACGCCGATCGACAGCACCAGCGCGCGCACCATGTTGCGCTTGCCGTCCTTCAGCTCGGCGCTCAAGTACGCGGCCTCGTTCCAGCCGCCGTAGGTCAGCAGCACGAAGACCATCGCCATGCCGAGCGCCGACCAGGACGGCATGGTCTGCGGCATGCCGTTAAAAGCCGCTGCCGCGAGCGCCGGCTCGGCGTCGACGCCGGCAGAGCGCAAGGCCAGCACCACGCCGGCCACCACCACCAGCAGCAGGCCGCCGACTTCGAGCACCGTCAGCCAGCCTTGCGCCATCGCGCCGCTGCGCAGCCCGCGCGCATTGACCCACGACAGCACCAGCACCGATGCGGCCGCGTAGATCGACGCGCTGTACGCCGGCAGCGGCAGCAGCTGCGTCATGTAGTCGCCGAAGACGAAAGCCAGCAGCGCGATCGAGCCGGTGGTGACGACAGAGAAGCGCGCCCACGCATAGAGAAACGATACGCGCACGCCGAACGCGCGCTGCAGGAAGTGATAGTCGCCGCCGGCATGCGGGTAGGTCGTGGCCAGCTCGGCGTAGCACAGCGCGCCGACCAGCGAGATCGCGCCGCCGGCAGCCCAGGCAGCGAACATCCACGCCGCGCTGCCGGTCATGCCGGCGACCAGCGCCGGCGCCTTGAAGATGCCGGCGCCGATGACGATGCCGATGATCACCGCCACCGCCAGCGGCAGGCCGAGCGCGGCGCGCGGCCCGTGGCCCGTGCCGGTGGCCAGACCCCCTTTCGCTGCCGCTGCCGGCACCGTCGTGCGGCGCGCGCGTTCAGCGCTCGCGCGCTCGGATGCGAAAGCCATCGGCCCGGCCGTCAGCGCGTGGCCGTAAAGGCGAGCCGGCGGCCGTCGCCCGCCACCGCATGGCCGCGCAGGCGGTTCGGCGTTTCAGCACGGGCGTCGAAGCGGTGCGCGGTGCCTTCGCCATCGGCCGTGGTGAATTCGACCTGCGCGCCTTTGACCCGCGCTTGCGACAGCTCGGCGTCGCGACCGTTCCAGCGCGCGCTGCCGGAGACTTGCTGATAGCACTGCTGCAGCGTCAGCGCGAGCGGCGGGCTGCCGTCGTCGAACTGCAGTTGCCAGCGGCCGTCCAGCCGCGCCGGCACGATCCACAGGTGGGCCTGGCGCGAGCCGACGGTGGCCGTCTCATCGGGCGTCCAGTCGCCCATCTGGAATTGGTGCGACGTGACGCGCGTGCCCGGTTTCATGCGCAGCAGGATCGGCCGCAGACGCTCGTTGAGCGACGGCAGCAGGTACAGCGTCACGACGTCGGCGTTGCGAAAGTCGCTCTTGAAGATGTCGCCCTGGGCAAAGTCGACTTTGACGCCGGCTTCGTCGGCCTTGTTGCGGGCCAGCGTCACCAGATCGGGATTGAACTCGATGCCGCGCGCAAGCGCGCCGCGCTGGGCCGCGGCAATGGCGATCTTGCCGTCGCCCGAGCCGAGGTCGACGACGCGCTCGCCGCGTTGCAGCTGTGCCATGTCGAGCATCTTGGCAACCACCTCGTCGGGCGTGGGCACCCAGACCACGTCCTTGCCAGACTGACCGACCTCGGGTCGGTAAGGCTCGCCGCCAGCGCGCTGGGCGAGCGCAGGCGCGGCGAGCGCAGGCGCGGCGAGCGCGGTCAACAGCAACAGACCCGACAAGGCAGGGGCGACAACAGCGGCAATGGAACGCATGGCGGCAACTCCTTCGAACGAAAGACAACGCGGAAGGTGGGCAAGTGACGTTCCCGGACAGGGGTTGCCGCACGCGATCTGCATCGCCTTGAGAACCCTGCAACGCATGGGCACAATCGACTGCTTCCAACCCAGCGGCTGCATGCCGCGTCGAAAGGCACCCATGAGCGACAAGAACACGACTGCTTTCACCAAGCTGGTGCCCGGCTTCGACTTTTTGCAGGGGCTGGTCAAGAACGCCGGGCAGGCGATGCCGTCGATCGGCCAGTGGGTGGCGCCAACGCTCAACCCCGAAGAGCTGGAAAAGCGCATCGAGGAGCTGCGCACGGTGCAGTTCTGGCTCGAGCAGAACGCGCGCATGCTGGCCGCCACCATCCAGGCGCTCGAAGTGCAGCGCATGACGCTGTCGACCTTGAAGACGCTGAACGTGCCGCTGGCCGCGCTGCGCGATTCGCTCAAGGTGGCCGAGCCCGATGCGCTGGTGTCGGCCTTTTCCGCCGCGACGCAGCAGGCGCCGGCGCGTGGCGGCCGCAAGGCCTCGCCGGCCGAGGCGGCAACACCCGCCGTCGATCCGATGCAGTGGTGGGGCGCGCTCACCAAGCAGTTCACGCAGCTCGCCACCACGGCGATGCGAGACAGCGCAGGCGATGCCACCAAGTCACTGGCCAGCGCGATGGTCAAGCAGAGTTTCGACGCTGCGGAAGAAACGCTGAAGAAGGCAGTGCAGGCGCCACGCAAGGTGGCCGGCGCGATGGCGCACGCGGCGGTCAAGGGCGCGAAGTCGGCGTCGGCCAGCAGAGCACGCAAGCGCAGCGCGCGACGCTGATCTGCCGGGGACTCGGATGCCGCGCTTCATCGTCGGCCACGCCACGCACGCGGACTGGAGTCGGGCGTTGGCTCAGGCCGCGGCACAGATCGAGCGCCAGCACGGTGGCGAGGAGGCAGCGCTCGGCTTGGTCTATTTCACCGACCACTACGCGCCGCACGCGCAGGCGCTGTACTCCGCGCTGCACGCGCGCTGGCCCGGCGTGGCCTGGGCCGGCACGGTGGGCATCGGCGTCTGCGCCAGCGGCGTCGAGTACTTCGACGAGCCGGCGCTGGTGCTGATGCTGTCGACGCTGCCGCAGGGCCGCTTTCGCGT
>JANNJX010000097.1:0-10189 GCA_031396005.1 Burkholderiales bacterium | reverse complement strand
GGCTCTCCGAGGTCGCGCGCGTGGTGGCGGCGGTGGCGCGCGGGGACCTCACCCAGCGCGTGGCGCTGGAGTCCGAGCGCGGGGCGCTCCAGGGGGAGGCGCTTCGCATCGCGAACGTGGTCAACACCATGGTGGACCAGCTGAACGCCTTCGCCTCCGAAGTCTCGCGCGTGGCGCGCGAAGTCGGCACCGAGGGCAAGCTCGGCGGCCAGGCGCAGGTGCGCGGCGTCGCCGGCACCTGGAAGGACCTGACCGACAACGTCAACTCGATGGCGTCAAACCTGACCGGTCAGGTGCGCAACATCGCCGACGTGGCCACCGCGGTCGCCAACGGTGACCTGAGCAAGAAGATCACGGTCGATGTGAAGGGCGAGATTCTCGAGCTGAAGAACACGCTCAACACGATGGTCGATCAGTTGAACGGTTTCGCTTCGGAGGTCACCCGCGTGGCGCGCGAGGTCGGCACCGAAGGCAAGCTCGGCGGTCAGGCGCAGGTTCGCGGCGTGGCTGGGACCTGGAAGGACCTGACCGACAACGTCAACTCGATGGCCAACAACCTGACCGGCCAGGTGCGCAACATCGCCGACGTGACCACTGCGGTGGCGCGCGGCGACCTGTCGCGCAAGATCACGGTCGAGGTCAAGGGCGAGATCCTCGAGCTGAAGGACACCATCAACACGATGGTCGATCAACTCAATGGCTTTGCCTCCGAAGTGACGCGCGTCGCACGCGAGGTCGGCACCGAAGGCAAGCTCGGCGGCCAGGCCGCTGTCCCGGGTGTGGCGGGCACCTGGAAGGACCTCACCGACAACGTCAACTCGATGGCGTCGAACCTGACCGGCCAGGTGCGCAACATCGCCGAGGTGACGATCGCGGTGGCCAACGGCGACCTCTCCAAGAAGATCACCGTCGACGTGCGCGGCGAAATCCTGCAGTTGAAGGAAACCATCAATACGATGGTCGAGCAATTGCGCTCGTTCGCGTCGGAAGTGACGCGCGTGGCGCGCGAGGTCGGCACCGAAGGCCGGCTCGGCGGCCAGGCCGCGGTGCCCGGCGTGGCCGGCACCTGGAAGGACCTCACCGACACGGTCAACGGCCTGGCCAACAACCTGACGACGCAGGTGCGCAACATCGCCGAAGTGACGACCGCGGTGGCGCGCGGCGACCTGAACCGCAAGATCACCGTCGACGTCAAGGGCGAGATCCTCGAGCTGAAGAACACCATCAACACGATGGTCGATCAACTGAACGCCTTCGCCGGCGAGGTCACGCGCGTGGCGCGCGAGGTTGGCACCGAAGGCAAGCTCGGCGGCCAAGCCCAGGTCAGCGGTGTCGCCGGCACCTGGAAAGACCTGACCGACAACGTCAACTTCATGGCGTCGAACCTCACCGAGCAGGTGCGCGGCATCGTCAAGGTGGTGACCGCCGTGGCCAACGGCAACTTGAACCAGCGCCTGACGGTGCAGGCCAAGGGCGAGGTCGCGGCACTCGCCGACACCATCAACGGCATGACCGACACGCTGGCCATCTTCGCCGACCAGGTGACCAACGTCGCCCGCGAAGTCGGCGTCGATGGCCGGCTGGGCGGGCAGGCCAACGTGCCGGGTGCCGCCGGCACGTGGAAGGACTTGACCGGCAACGTCAACCTGCTCGCTGCCAACCTGACGACTCAGGTGCGCGCGATCGCTGAGGTGGCCACCGCGGTCACCAAGGGCGACCTGACGCGCTCGATCCAGGTCGATGCGAAGGGCGAAGTGTCCGAACTCAAGGACAACATCAACACGATGATCTCGAACCTGCGCGAGACCACCGAGAGCAACCGCGAGCAGGATTGGGTGAAGACCAACGTCGCCAAGTTCACGGGCATGCTGCAGGGCCAGCGCGAACTGCGCACGGTCAGCCAGTTGTTGCTCAGCGAACTGGCGCCGCTGATCCAGGCCCAGCAGGGAGCGATCTACCACGTCGCCGGCGCGGGCGACGGCGGGCCGGCGGGAGGCAGCGGCAGGCTGCAACTGTTGTCGAGCTACGCGCGCGCGGGCGCCATCGCCCCGGCCGACACCATCGGCCTCGGCGAAGGCCTCGTCGGTCAATGCGCACTCGAGAAAAAGCGCGTCCTGCTGACCGACGTGAGCTCGGAGTTCGTCACCGTGTCGACGAGCCTGGGCCAGACGCGGCGCCTGTCGATCGTCGTGCTGCCGGTGCTGTTCGAGGGACAGACCAAAGCCGTCATCGAACTGGCGGCGGTCAAACACTTCAGCAGCGGTTCGCTGGCCTTCCTCGACCTGCTGACGCAAAGCATCGGCGCCGTTTTCAACACCATCGAAGCGACGATGCGCACCGAAGGGCTGCTGTCGCAGTCGCAGCAGTTGACGGTCGAGCTGCAGTCGCGGCAGAGCGAGTTGCTGGAGACCAATGAACAGCTCGGCACCAAGGCGCGCCTGCTGGCCGAGCAGAACGCCGAAGTCGAACGCAAGAACGCCGAGGTCGAGCAGGCCCGGCACGCGCTGGAGGAAAAGGCGGCCGAGCTCGCGCTGACCTCGAAGTACAAGTCCGAGTTCCTGGCCAACATGTCGCACGAGTTGCGCACGCCGCTGAACTCGATCCTGATCCTGAGCCAGCAACTGGCCGGCAACAGTGCCGGCAACCTGACGGACAAGCAGGTCGATTTCTCGCGCAACATCAACTCGTCGGGCACCGACCTGTTGCACCTGATCAACGACATCCTGGACCTGTCGAAGATCGAGTCGGGCACGGTCACCGTCGAGATCGAGGAGATTTCGTTCGCCGGCCTGCGCCAGACCATCGAGCGCAATTTCACCCACGTCGCCGAGGCCAAGAACCTGCCGTTCCGGGTGCGCTTTGCAGAAGACCTGCCACGCAGCATGGACAGTGATTCGAAGCGGCTGCATCAGATTCTCAAGAATCTGTTGTCCAACGCCGTCAAGTTCACCAGCCAGGGGCATGTCGAGATTCGCGTCGGCTTGGCCACGCGCGGCTGGAGCGCGGACCACCCGGTGTTGAAGCAGGCCCCGCAGGTGCTGGCGTTCGCTGTCGAAGACACCGGCATCGGCGTCGCACAGGACAAGCAGCGCCTGATCTTCGAGGCCTTCCAGCAGGCCGATGCCGGCACGTCGCGCAAGTACGGCGGCACCGGCCTGGGCCTGGCCATCAGCCGCGAGCTGGCGATGCTGCTCGGCGGCGAGATCAAGCTCGCCAGCGTGCACGGCGAGGGCAGCACGTTCACGCTCTACCTGCCGCTGCACTATGCCGGACCCGACAACGTGCGCGCGGTGGCCGCCGAGAGTGCGGCGACTGCCGTGGCCACGGTCGCGCAGGAGTTCAGCTTCCTGCCTGTCGCGCGCGAGCACCATGTCGCCGACGATCGCGACAGCATCGCTGCTGGCGAGCCGGTGCTGCTGATCGTCGAGGACGACCCGCACTACGCGCGCATCCTGCTCGGCCTGGCGCGCGACCGCGGCTTCAAGGGCGTGGTGGCGTTGAAGGGCGGACAAGGCTTGAGCCTGGCGCGGCAACTGCGGCCGACGGCGATCTCGATCGATATCTTCCTGCCCGACATGCTGGGCTGGACGGTGCTCAACCAGTTGAAGCTCGACCCGGCGACGCGCCACATTCCGGTGCAGGTGCTGAGCGTCGCCGACGAGGACCGCCACCATGGCCTGGCCCACGGCGCATTTGCCTATCTCGTGAAGTCGCCGACCAGCGACGGCATCGAAGCCGCGCTCGACCGCATCAAGAGTTTCAGCCAGCCGCGAACGAAACGGCTGCTGATCGTCGAGGACGACCCGATCGAGCGCCAGGCCATCGCCCTGCTGCTGGGTTACGAGGACATCGAGGTCTCGGCCGCCGGCAGCGGCGCCGAGGCGCTCGAAACCTTGCGCCAGCGGGCGTTCGATTGCGTCGAGCTCGACCTGCGCTTGCCCGACATGAGCGGCTTCGAGTTGCTCGAGTTGCTGCAGGCCGAGCCGAACGCCGCCGAGGTGCCGGTGGTCGTCTACACCGGCAAGGATCTGAGCGAGCGCGAGCGCACGAAGTTGAAGACGATGGCCAAAAGCATCGTGCTCAAGGACGTGCAGTCGCCCGAGCGGCTGCTCGACGAGACCGCCCTCTTCCTGCACCGCGTCGTCACCGACCTGCCGGCCGACAAGCAGCAGATGCTGCAGCGCCTGCACGGCTCGAACGAGTCGCTGCACGGGCGCAAGGTGCTGGTGGTCGACGACGACGCGCGCAACATCTTTGCGCTGTCGTCGCTTCTCGAAAACCAGGAGATGAACGTCATCAGCGCGACCAACGGGCGTGACGCCATCTCGCTGATCCAGAAGACGCCCGACCTGAGTCTGGTGCTGATGGACATCATGATGCCGGACATGGACGGCTACGAGACGATGCGCGAGATCCGCACCTCGCCCGAGTTTCGCAACCTGCCGATCCTGGCGCTGACGGCGAAGGCGATGAAAGGCGATCGGGAAAAGTGCCTCGAAGCCGGCGCCAGCGACTACATCGCCAAGCCGGTCAACACCGATCAACTGCTGTCGCTGATGCGCGTCTGGTTGTTCCGATGAGCAGGATCGGCGAACGCGCCGCAGCGCCGACGGCCGAAGGCCCGACGCCACTGACGGCGTCGATCGACCGCGACGAGAGCCTGGCCACGCCTGGCGACACCCAGGCGGCGCCAATCAACATCCTGCTCGTCGACGACGAGCCGGCCAATCTGCTGGTGCTCGAAACCGTGCTAGAGGATCCTGGCTACCGGCTGGTCCGCGCCGCATCGGGCTCGCAGGCGCTGCTGGCGCTGATGGAGCAGGAGTTTGCCGTGCTCGTGCTCGATATCCGTCTGCCCGACATGACCGGTTTCGAGTTGGCGGCGGCGATCAAACAGCGCAGGAAGACGTCCGGCGTACCGATCATCTTTTTGACCGCCTACTACGACAAGGACCAGCATGCGCTGGAAGGCTACGAAACCGGCGCGGTCGATTTTCTGAACAAGCCGGTCAACCCGGCGGTGCTGAAGTCCAAGGTATCCGTCTTCGCCGACCTGCACCGCAAGAACCGCGCGATCGCGCAGGCCAACGTCGCACTGTTGAACGAGGTTCACGAGCGCCGCCGTGCGGAGCAGCAACTGCGTGAGTTGAACGACACGCTGGAGCAGCGCGTGATCGAGCGCACCGAGGCCCTGCGCCAGTCCGACGACAAGCTGCAGACCATGATGAGCAGCATCACCGACGGGCTGCTGATGCTCGACGGTGCGTTGCGCTTCACCTACTGCAACGAGCAAGGCGCGCGCCTGCTCGGCAAGCAGGTCCAGGCGTTGCTGGGAGCGCGCGTGCGCGACCTGTTGCCGAGCAGCGTGGCCGATCCGTTCGAGGACGGCTGTCGCCGTTCGATCGAAACCCGGCAGGCGGTGTCGTTCGAGGCCTTCCACCCTGCGCCGTTGAACCGCTGGTTCGAGTGCCGCTGCTACCCGTTGGAAGACCACCTCTCGGTGTATTTCCACGACGTCACCGATCGACGCGACGTCGAAGTCCAGCGCGAGCAGTTGCTGGCCGCCGAGCATGCCGCTCGCACCGAGGTCGAGAGGGTGGCGCAGGCCAAGGATCAGTTTCTCGCCTCGCTCAGCCACGAACTGCGCACGCCGCTGGCCGCCATTCAGGGTTGGGCCAATGTGCTGCAGGGGTCCGCCGTCGACGCGCCGACGTTGCGCCGAGGGATCGAAGCGATTTCGAGCTCTGCGCGGGCCCAGGCGCGACTGGTCGACGACCTGCTGGATGTGAGCCGCATCGTCTCGGGCAAGCTGACGATGAGTTTCGAGGTGGTGGCGCTCAACGAAGTTGCGGCCAGTGCCGCAGAGGCCGCAAGGCCCGCAGCGCAAGGCACGGACGTGACCCTGGAACTGCGCCTGGCCGACGACGTCTCGACCGACGTCGTCGGCGACAAGCTGCGCTTGCGCCAGATCGTTTCGAACTTGGTGACCAATGCCTTGAAGTTCACGCCCGCCGGCGGCACCGTGACGATCACCACGGCCGTCGGCGACGAGCTTGTCAAGTTGTCGGTCATCGACACCGGCAGCGGCATCGCTGCCGATTTCGTGCCGCACTTGTTCGAGCGCTTCACCCAGGCCGACGCATCCGATGCACGTGTGCATGGCGGGTTGGGTCTGGGTTTGTCCATCGTCAAGAACCTGGTGGAACTGCACGGTGGCAGCGTTGCGGCTGCCAGCGCGGGCAAGGGTCAGGGGGCCCGCTTCGATGTGCGCCTGCCGGTCGCACGCAGCGCGTCGGCGCAGGCGTTGCTCGCCCGCTCGACCGCGTCCGACCACAGCACGGGCGGGGCGGAGGCGAACGAGGCGCTCGGCGGCCAGTTCGATCTGCAGGGCGTTTCGATCCTGCTGGTTGATGACCATCTCGACTTGCTGGAAGTCGAACGCCACCTGCTGAGCGAATGCGGCGCCTGCGTGACGACCGCGGATTCGGCGGACCAGGCGCTCGCACGGCTGCGCAACGGCAGGTTCGATGTCCTGCTCAGCGACCTCGGCATGCCGGGCACCGATGGCTACGCCTTGATCAAGAGCGTTCGCTCCACGCTCGGCCTCTCCGCTGCGCAACTGCCCGCCGCTGCAATCACGGCGTTCAACCGAGCCGAGGATCGACAACGCGCGCTGCAGATGGGCTATCAGGCGTTCATTGCCAAGCCGGTGTCGTCGCTTGAACTGACCCGCACCGTGAGGATGCTTCTGGCTGCGGCGGACGGCCGTCAGCAGCAGCCACCGGCAGCGTTGGGGCAGAGCGCGTCGCCACGACAGCAGCCCCGTCGACGTCTGCGCACGTTGTTTGTAGAAGACAACGAGTACTTGCGCGAGCAAGTCGCATGGATGCTGGAGCAGGAGGGACTCGATCTCGCGGTCTGTGCCACCGGCGAGCAGGCCGAGATCGAGTGGCAGCGCGGCGCGTTCGACATTCTCATCACCGACGTCAGCCTGCCCAGGATGTCCGGCGTGGATCTGGCCCGACGCATCCTGGCGGCTGCTCCGGATACGTGGGTCGTCTTTGCCACCGGCTATCCGATGGCCGACAGACTCGCTCAATTCGGCCCTCACGTCAGATCGCTGGACAAGCCCTTCGATGCGGTCGATCTGCAGCGCGTGCTCGACGAAGTTCACGAAAGCCTCGCAGCGCACGGCTGAGACGCCGCAGACGCGCCCGTTGTCTCGGGCGTGAATGCTCGGGCACGCCGCCTGCCAGTTGCTGGTGTCCACCTCTGCCCAAGGAAACCGCCATGCCCCGAGCCGCCTGGAGCGCGAAGCGCGAACGTCAATACGATCACATCAAGAGCGGCCTGCTGCAGCGCGGCAAGGACGAAGACGAAGCCGAAGAAATTGCCGCAAGAACGGTCAACAAGGTTCGCGCGCAGGAAGGCGAATCCAAGGAGGCCAGTGCAGTTTCGCTCGACGACCTGTCGCCCAGCCGCCGCGGCGGCCTGCGCTCGCACCGCGGCGCGCAGGGCCGCACGCACCGCCAGCTCTACGAAGAAGCGCGGAGCAAGAACATCGCCGGCCGCTCGAAGATGAGCAAGGCGCAACTCGAACGTGCGCTGACACGGTGAACGTCATGAACCACGCACCGTTGCCCTCACCGCCCGAGCCGGGGCCAGCGCCGGTACCGCCGCTGCCGCCGGATCCCGACCAGCCGATGCCGCCCATCCAGGAGCCGACGCAGACCCCACCATCGCCCGTCGGCGACCCACCCACCACACCGCAACCGGTCCGTCGCGCTGTCCTACAACCGACGCGCGCCCGCGCTGACGAACGGGATGCGCTGCCGCTGGCTGATGTGCCGTCAGCGCCGCATTAACTTCCAGCTCAGGTTCACTTCCGGCATGAGGCGTCGAGATGACCCTTTGGCACAGCGTGCGTGGCATCAGTTGTCTGTTGGCACTGGTCTGTGGCGCGGCGCCCGCCGCTGCCGATGACGCCGACGGCGGCCCGCCGAGGCTTGAAGTCGAGACAGTGCCGTTGTGGGACCCGGCACGACGGGACATGCTGTCGGGCTGGCGAACGATGGACGGTGCCCCCCCGTCGTCGCAACGGCTGCTGCCGGGTCTGGCCAACAACCGAATGTTTCGCTACGACGGCCTGCGGGCGCGCTGGTGGTGGGGCCGCGGCGCCCTCGAAGTCGGCGCCGGCGCCGATTGGCGCGCGCCGTCCGTCGCTGCCAGCGGGGCCCAGCCTTGGAGCCAGGTGCTAGGCGTCCGCGCCACCTTATCGCCGCGCACACGCCTGGTCTATGAAACCGAAACCGCTTTGCCTGGCAGCAGAGCCGACGGCGCAAGCCCAAGAACGTCGCGCGTGGCGCTCGAATTCAAGTCGCGCAAGTCGCCCGTATCGAACCTGCGCGACGGCCTGATGCGGGTGCAGTTGAGCGGCGATGCGGCCGTGCACCTCAAGCCGCGCGGCGGCGGCTTGCAGGTGATGTACCGCGAGCGCTTCTGATGCCCTGCCCTTCTGTTGTCGAGAGTTTTGCCGAGGGCCTTGATGTGAACGAGTCCGAACTAGATGACGTCGTGCGCACGCTGATCGACACGTGCGAAGTCACGGCCTGCGGCATTCGCCGCTGTGCCGGCAATGCCGATCACATGGCCCTGCAACTGATCATGACGCAACGTGCCGGCACTTGGCATCGGTGGGCGGGCGACTTGCAAACGCTGTGCAGCATCCCCGCCGTGCCGCGGGCGACGCAGCGCAGCGAGGTGGCGGCCGTGATGATGCTGTCGGTCGACAGCGATCTCGCGCTGTTGTCCGAGTGCGAGCGCGGCGAACAAAGGGCGTTGCAGCAGTACCGCAACGCGCTCGAATTCGACGTGCCGCGCGTCGCGCGCGCGGTGCTGCAGCGACATGTCGACGGGATCCAGGCCAGCCGCGCGCAGATGCGCAGCCTGCACGCAGGTGCGATGCTGGCGCCGGCCTGAGCCACCGCCGCCTTGTCGCGTCAGCCTCCTGCTGCCTGCTGCTGGCGGACCTGCTCGCGCTTCATCGTCACGTACTCGCTGCGGCCGAGTTCGCTCAACTGCCGCGGGTAACCCTCGACGCCACGATGCCAGTTGGCGAGCCGCTGCTCGAACTGCTGCGCCGGCGGCAGCGACAGCGCGCCGAGGTAGGCCTCGATCGCCAGGTAGTAGCGCATCGTATTGCGCTCGATCACGCCGCGCGTGCCGCCGATGTACTGCGGCTGGCCATCGGGCTCGCGGCCGACGACAGAGAAGCCGACCTTGTTGCGTCCGACCGTTGCCAGGTAGCCTTGCATTGCCACGCGCGCTGCCAGCCCATAGGCGTAGGCGTACGACAGGTGAACAATACTGCGCCTCGCGTCGAGTGCAGCCACCTCAACCACGATGCGGTAGCGACTGGTGCCGAGCGGCCCTTCGTCGGCGCTGAGTTGCAGCCGTAGGTAGTCGGGCCGCGACGCCGCCACTTCATAGGCGAACGCAAACCGATAGGCCTGGTCGAGCGCCTGATCGTTCTTCTGGCCGACCACCAGTTGCAGCACCTCAGCCGGGCTCGCGTCAGCGCCGCGGCACTGCTTGACGTTGAGATGCAGGATGAGGATGTCGCACCAGCGATCGACGCCTCGCAGCCCCGCGCCGACCACCGAAAACGGCTGATCGATGCGGGCGTGGATGTCGCCTTGCAGGCCGTCCGCGCGCTGGCTTGACTCCATCACGAGCGGTCGGGCAAAGGCGTTGTTGGCCAGCGCCTCGCTCAACGCGGCATGGCGCGCCTTCAACGCCGCCGCGTCCTGGGCCTGCGCCGGCAACGCGCCAGTGAGTCCCAACGCAAGCGCCAGCGCCAGATCCAGAAGTCGCGTGCGCATGATCATCTTGTCTCTTCGGCAGTGTCGAGGCGATGCTAGGACGACAGCGGCGCCGCAGGCGTAGGACGGCGCCGGCATTGGCGTTGCCCTCGACAGAAGCACCGCCGTGCGCGGTGCTCAGTGCCGCTCAACGTCCGGAGTGATTTCCCCCCTGCGGGTCGCCCTTGTTGTCGAACAGGTAGTTGTCGCAGGTGATCCATTTTTGCAGCCAGCACGCGCGGGCCTCGCCTGCGCTCTATTGCCGCATTCAGGCGCGGCCGGCCGTCTGGCCGTACCGATCTCGCTCAGACCGCGAGATAAGGTCAACA
>JANNJX010000084.1:0-5376 GCA_031396005.1 Burkholderiales bacterium | reverse complement strand
CTCAAGAATCTGGTCCTTGGTCAGCAGGCTTTCGATCTTCCAGGTCAGCAGCACCTCGTAGACCTTGCGCGTCAGCGTCTTCTCGGTCGACAGGTAGAAGTTGCGCGCCACCTGCATCGTGATCGTCGAGGCGCCCTGGCTTCGCGCTTCGGACAACTGCGCCAGCGCTGCGCGCGCGATGCCCACCAGATCGACCCCGCCGTGGTCGTAGAAGCGCGCGTCCTCGATCGCCAGCACGGCGTCGCGCATCACCTTGGGCACGTCCTTGATCGGCGTGAAGCTGCGCCGCTCCTCGCCGAACTCGCCGAGCAGCACGGCGTCGGACGAGAACACGCGCAGCGGCAGCTTGGGCCGGTAGTCGGTGAGGCTGGTCACCGGCGGCAGGTTGGGATAAGCCACCGCCAGCGC
The DNA here is from genome assembly GCA_031396005.1 of Burkholderiales bacterium. Classification (GTDB taxonomy): domain Bacteria; phylum Pseudomonadota; class Gammaproteobacteria; order Burkholderiales; family Burkholderiaceae_C; genus CADEEN01. Next base: position 4,968 of record JANNJX010000084.1, on the reverse strand, counting down.
CACCGCCGCCAGCGCCGCCACCATCAGCACCAGCGTCAGCGTGATGCCCAGCAACCAAGCCAGCGGACGCAGGACCCAAGGAGTCCAGGAGGGGAGGCGATCGAACAGGCTCACTTGAGTCGGGGATGGGCAGCCAAAGGGCGGTGCGGCAGTGTGCCGTGCATTGACATCACAAGACCGGGCGAGGCAGCGGCACAACGCGATGCCGTCTGATTATAGAAACGCCGCTGCGGGCAACGAGACTGAGCGTGAACTGCTGCTCGACATGCCCCGCCGACACCCCCAACGGCGCAGGGCAAATGGATTAACGTCGCATGCAATCCGGAGTCGCCGCAGGTCTGAATTACACAACGCGGCACCCCTGGAAAGCGTGCCTTTTCCGTGGGCGCACAAGGGCTTTACTGCTAGCATTCAAGTAACTTATTAACTATCCAGTGTGCCGCTGAAACACTTTCGGCAAGGCACTTTGGGGGGTACCGTAGTGAGCTTCCTAGACGCTTTGTTCGGTCGCACGCACACGTCGATGATCGGACTGGACATCAGCACTTCGAGCGTGAAGCTGGTGGAGTTGGGGCAAAGCGCCGCCGGCGAGTTCGTCGTCGAGCGATTTGCATCGGAACCCTTCGAGAAGGGCTGGATCACCGACGGCCAGATCGAGAAATTCGATGAGGTGGCCGAAGCGGTCAAACGCGTCGTCAGCAAGAGCGGCACGCGGACAAAAAACGTGGCCATGGCGATGCCGCAATCGTCAGTGATCACCAAGAAAATCATGTTGCCCGCCGGCCTGCGCGAGGAAGAGCTCGAGCTTCAGGTCGAGAGCGAAGCCAACCAGTACATCCCGTTCTCGCTCGACGAGGTCAGCCTCGACTTCTGCGTCATCGGGCCGAGCGCAACGTCGGTCGGCGATGTCGAAGTGCTGATCGCTGCGTCGCGCAAGGACCGCGTGCAAGACCGCCAGGGTCTGGCCGAAGCGGCGGGCCTGAAGCCGATGGTGCTCGACATCGAAAGCCACGCCTCGCGCCTGGCCATGAGCCGCATCGTGCGCACGCTGCCCAGCGAGGGCAAGGACGCGCTGGTGGCGCTGTTCGAGATCGGCGCCGACACGACGAGCCTGAAGGTGCTGCGCGACGAGGAGCTGCTGTACGACCGCGATCAGGCCTTCGGTGGCTCGCAACTGACCCAGTTGATCTCGCGGCAGTACGGCTTCTCGTTCGAAGAGGCCGAGCAGAAGAAGCTCGGCGGCGAACTGCCGGAAGACTACGAGTCGGCGATCCTCGCGCCGTTCGTCGACAGCCTGTCACAGGAAATCGGCCGCGCGCTGCAGTACTTCTTCACCAGCACGCCGCACCACAAGGTGCATTACGTGATGCTGGCCGGCGGCACGGCCACGTTGCCGGGCCTGAAGGAGCGTGTCACCGATCTGACCGGCTTTGCCTCGATGGTCGTCAACCCTTTCGAACACATGAAGCTCGGCGGCTCGGTGCGTGAGAACAAGGTGCGCCGCGAAGCGCCCTCGTACCTCACCGCATGCGGACTGGCGATGCGGAGGTTCATGCAGTGATCCTCATCAACCTGCTCCCGCACCGGGAGGAAAAACGGGCGGCGCGCAAGCGCGCCTACTTTGCCGGCCTGGCGGCGGCGTTCTGCGCCGGCCTGGTGGCCGTCGGCTTGTGGTTCGCGGTGTTGAGTCAGATGAAATCGGCTCAGGAAGAACGCAACGCCTACCTCGGCTCCGAGATCAAGAAGCTCGAAGCCGAGATCAAGGACATTGCCAACCTGCGCGCCGAGATCGATGCACTGAAGGCGCGCCAGAAGGCAGTGGAAGATCTGCAGGCCGACCGCAACGTGCCGGTGCATCTGCTCAACGAACTGGTCAAGCAGACGCCCGAGGGCGTGTACCTGACCAACATCAAACAGGGCGGCCAGACCGTCACCGTGACCGGCGTGGCGCAGACCAACGAGCGCGTCTCCGAGTTCCTGCGCAACACGCTCTACAACTCGACCTGGCTCGAGCGCCCGGAGCTGATCGAGATCAAGGCCGTGGCGGCAGCGGCGCAGGGCCGCACTGCAACGTCGTCGCGCTTGTTCGACTTTTCAATGCGTGTGTCGATCAAGCGCCCGCAGGCGCCTGCCGATGCAGCCAGCGCGCCGCCTGGCAAAGCGCCGGCCAGCGTTGCCAAAGCTTCCTGAGGTCGAACCATGGCAACCCAAACCAAGTCACCCAATTTCGAACTGAGCACGATGTTCGAGAACGCCGCGGCGCAGTTCCGCGGCCTCGACACGCGCCAGCCCGGCCAGTGGCCGCTGTTGCCCAAGCTGGCCACCTGGCTGGCGTTGATCGCGCTGGTGGTGCTGCTGGTGGTGCTGCTCGGCTGGCTGCTGCTGCTGCAAGGCAAGTCCGACGAACTCGAGGCCGAGCGCAACAAGGAGCCGGCGCTGAAGACCGATTACCGCAGCAAGCTCGCCCAGGCCGTGAACCTGCCGGAGTTGAAGAAGCAGAAGCTGCAGGTCGAGGAGTACGTGACGCAGCTCGAGAAGCAACTGCCCGGCAAGGCCGAGATGGATGCACTGCTGTCCGACATCAACCAGGCCGGCATCGGCCGCGGCTTGCAGTTCGAACTGTTCCGCCCGGGCTCGGTGGCCGTCAAGGACTACTACGCCGAGCTGCCGATCGCGGTCAAGGTCTCCGGCCGGTATCACGACATCGGCGCTTTTGCTGCCGACGTGGCGAACCTGTCGCGCATCGTCACGCTGCACGACATGACGATCGCCACGCCGGGCAAGGACGGCGGCGGCCTGCTGTCGATGGATGCGACCGCGCGCACCTACCGCTACCTCGATCAGGCTGAAGTTGCTGCGCAGGCGGCGCAGAAGAAAGCACCCCCGGGGGCGAAGAAACCATGAGGTCCACCACGATGTCTGTCTTTCGCGCCGTCGCTGGCCTGACCCTGACCGGGCTGATCGCCGCGTGTGGTGCCGAGCTGTCCGAGCTCGACCAGTGGACTGCGCAGCAGAAGAAGGAAGTCAAGCCGAACGTGCAGCCCTTGGCGCCGCCGAAGAAGTTCACGCCGCAACCTTACGCGACCGCCGAGGCGGTGGACCCGTTCAGCAATCAGAAGCTCGCCGTGGCGCTGAAGCGCGACGAGCGCGCGCCGAGTTCGCTGCTGGCCGGAGAGCTGAAGCGGCGCAAGGAGCCGCTGGAAGCGTATCCGCTGGACACGATGTCGATGGTCGGCAGCATCAACAAGGAAACCCGTCCGTACGCGCTGCTGCGCGTGGACAACCTGCTTTATCAAGTCAAGGTCGGCGACTACATCGGCCAGAACTACGGCCGCATCCTGCGGGTCGGCGAAACGGAGCTGGTCCTGCGCGAGGTCGTGCAGGACGCGGCGGGGGAGTGGATCGAACGCAACAGCACCCTGCAGTTGGTTGAACAGCGGGCGGCGCGATGACGAATTCGAAGGAGAAGCGCAACATGATGAACTGGCGTGTTTGGGGGGGAGCACTGGCCATGACGCTGGCCGCTCCGGTGGCCTTTGCGCAAGCGGTGATCAAGTCGATCACCAGCACGCAGCAGGCGGGCGCCGACGTGGTGCGCATCGAGATGAGCGAGGCGCTCAAAGCAGTGCCGGCCGGCTTCACGATCCAGCAGCCGGCGCGCATCGCGATCGACCTGCCGGGGGTGGGCAATGCCATGGGCAAGCCGTCGGTAGAGATCAACCAGGGCAATCTGCGCTCGGTCAACGTCGCGCAGGCGGGTGACCGCACGCGGCTCGTGTTGAACTTGAAACAGGCCGCGACCTACCGTGCACAGATCGACGGCAACGCGCTGTTGATCGTCGTCGACAGCGCCCCGCCGGCTGCTGCCGCAGCGGCGCCCGCTGCAACGGGCACGGCCCCCGCCACCACCGCGGCAGCGGCGCCGGCCACGTTCGCGCCGAGCCAGAACCGCGATCCGCAATCGCTGCGCGAGATCGACTTCCGCCGCGGCGTAGACGGCGCCGGCCGCGTGATCGTCACGCTGCCGAGCAACCAGGTCGGTGTCGATATTCGCCAGCAAGGCACGGGCCTCCTGGTCGAGTTCCCGCGCAGCACGGTGCCCGATAACCTGCGCCGCCGCCTCGACGTCACCGACTTCGGCACGCCGGTGCAGACGGTGACGACGACGCAAAGCGGCGACCGTGTGCGCATGGTGATCGAGCCGCGCGGCAACTGGGAGCACAGCGCCTACCAGAGCGACACGCAGTTCGTCGTCGAAGTGCGGCCGGTCAAGGTCGATCCGAACAAGCTGACGCAGGGTCCTGGCTACCAGGGCGAGAAGCTGAGCCTGAACTTCCAGAACATCGAAGTGCGTTCGCTGCTGCAGGTCATCGCGGACTTCACCAATTTCAACGTCGTCACCAGCGACACCGTCACCGGCAGCCTGACGCTGCGCCTGAAAGACGTGCCCTGGGACCAGGCACTCGACATCATCCTGCAAGCCAAGGGTCTGGGCCTGCGCAAGAGCGGCAACGTGATCTGGATCGCACCAAAGGACGAGTTGGCGATCAAGGAGCAGGCCGATCTGGAAGCCGGCAAGAAGAAGTCGGAACTCGAGCCACTGCGCACGCAGTCGTTTCAGTTGAACTACACGAAGGCCGAGGACGTGGCCAAAGGCTTGTCCGGCTCGGGAAGTGGTGGCGCGGGTGGCGGCGCGAACACCAAGCTCCTGTCGGCGCGGGGCAGCGTCATCTCCGACCAGCGCACAAACCAGCTTTTCGTGACCGACATTCCTTCCAAGCTCGAAGAGATTCAGTCGCTAATCGGACGCATCGACATACCGGTGCGGCAGGTGCTGATCGAGGCGCGCATCGTCGAGGCGACGGACACCTTTGGCAAGTCGCTCGGCGCGAAGCTGGGGTTCTCCGATCTTCGTGGAGTGCGCGGCGGCGTTCCGGGGTGGAGTTTGGGCAGTGACAATCGGGTGGC
>JANNJX010000044.1:0-1895 GCA_031396005.1 Burkholderiales bacterium | reverse complement strand
TGAAGCGCTCGACGAGCTGCCACCAGATGCCGGCGTCGGGGCGGATCGGCAGGCCTTCGTAGAGGATCGTCGCCATGCCGGCGATCAGCGGGCCGTAGACGATGTACGAGTGGCCGACGACCCAGCCGATGTCGCTGGTGGCAAAGTAGGTTTCGCCCGGCTGGCCGAGAAAGATGTGCTTCATGCTCGCCGCGAGTGCCACCGCATAGCCGCCGGTGTCGCGCTGCACGCCCTTGGGCGTGCCCGTCGTGCCGCTGGTGTAGAGCGTGTAGCTCGGATGCGTGGCGTCGAGCCAGGCGCAGGGCACGCGCGCGTCCTTGTGCTGCTCGTGCAGCAGCGCGTATTCGACGTCGCGGTCGGCGGTGCGCACCATCGGCGCCAGACCACGATCGACCAGCAGCACCTTGCCCGGCTTGTGCGACGACAAACGAATCGCTTCGTCGAGCAGCCCCTTGTACGGCACCACCTTGCCGGCGCGCGAGCCGGCGTCGGCGCTGACGATGACCGTCGGCTGCGCGTCCTCGATGCGGCTGGCCAGACTGTGGCTCGCAAAGCCGCCGAAGACCACCGAGTGAATCGCGCCGATGCGCGCGCAGGCCAGCATCGCGAACGCGGCCTCGGGAATCATCGGCATGTAGATGAGCACGCGGTCGCCCTGCTTGACGCCGAGCGCCAACAGCATCGAGGCCATGGACTCGATCTCGCGCTGCAGTTGCGCGAAGGTGTAGATGCGCTCCTGATCAACCTCGGTGGAGACCCAGATCAGCGCGTTGCGCTCCGGGTGCGTGGCCGCATGGCGATCGACCGCGTTGTGGCACAAGTTGGTCTGCCCGCCAACGAACCAGCGCGAGAACGGCGGGTGGGTGTTGTCGAGGACGCGATCCCAAGGCCGGTGCCAGTCGATCAGCTTTGCCTGCTCGGCCCAGAACGATTCAGGCTGATCGATCGAAGCGCGATAGAAGTCAGCGTAGTTCATGGTCAGTCTCTCGTGCGAACGACGATGCGGCCGCGAATCTTGCTGTCCATCAAGTCGGCAGCACGTGCGATGGCTTGCGATAGCGGCACTTCTTCGATCATCGACTCGAGCAACTTTGGATCGAGATCGTGCGCGAGGCGCTGCCATGCTTCTTCGCGCTGCGGTAACGGCGCCATCACGCTGTCCACGCCTGCCAGCGTGACACCGCGCAGGATGAACGGGGCCACGCTCGACGGCAGGTCCATGCCCTGCGCCAGCCCGCACGCGGCAACGACGCCGCCGTAGCGCGTCTGCGCGCAGGCGTTGGCCAGGGTGTGCGAGCCCAACGTGTCAACCACCGCGGCCCAGCGCTCCTTCTGCAACGGCTTGCCGGCCGCGCCGAGCGCTGAGCGGTCGATGATTTCGGTGGCACCGAGCGACTTCAAGTAGTCGGCTTCGTGCGCCTTGCCCGTCGAGGCGACGACGCGCCAGCCCAGCTGCGACAGCACCGCCACGGCCACGCTGCCGACGCCGCCCGTGGCACCGGTGACGAGCACTTCGCCGTCAACCGGCTTGGCGCCATGACGCTCGATCGCCAGCACGCAGAGCATCGCGGTGTAGCCTGCCGTGCCGATCGCCATCGCCTGCCGCGACGTGAACGCCGCCGGCAAGCGCACCAGGCCGTTGCCGGGGAGCACGGCGCGTTCGGCCAGACAGCCCCAGCGCGTTTCGCCGACGCCCCAGCCGTTGTGGATGACGCGGTCGCCGGCCCGCCAGCCCGGATGGCGGCTCAGGGCCACCGTGCCCGCACCGTCGATGCCCGGCACCATCGGCCACGTGCGCACCACGGGGCCTTTGTTGGTCAGTGCCAAGCCGTCCTTGTAGTTGAGCGTCGAGTACTCGATGGACAGCAGCACATCGCCGTCCGCCAACGCCGGCA
>JANNJX010000039.1:0-2747 GCA_031396005.1 Burkholderiales bacterium | reverse complement strand
AGCATGCGCGCCACCTCGGCCACGCGCGCTTCACCGGCCACCGCATGCACATCGCTTTGCGTGCTCTTGCCGCGCGAGAGTTTGCTGACGACGAAGTGATGGTCGCCGCAGGCCGCGACTTGCGCCAGATGCGTCACTGCGAGCACCTGGCGTGAATTTGCGGATTGGCCGAGCTGCTTCATCAGGCGGCCCACGGTGTCCGCGACGGAGCCGCCGATGCCGGCGTCGATCTCGTCGAAGATCAACGTGGCAGCGCCGTCGCTCGTTCTGGCTGTCGTCACTGCAATCGCCAACGCCAGGCGTGACAGCTCGCCGCCCGACGCCACCTTGGCCAGCGCGCGCGGCGTGCTGCCGGCGTGGCCGGCGACGCGCAACTCGACGCTCTCCAAGCCGAACGATTGTGGTTCTTCCTGCGCGATCAATGCCACCTCGAAGCGACCCCCTGCCATGCCGAGCTGCTGCATCGCCTGCGTCACGGCGTCGCCGAGTTTCGGCGCGGCGAGCTGGCGCGCCTTGCCGATGCGCAGCGCTTCGGCGCGCCAGGCGCGTTCGGCATCGGCCGCAGCGCGTTCGAGCGCGGCGCTGTCGGTGGCGGCGTCGAGCTGCGCCAGTTCGGCGCGCCAGCCCGACAGCAGCGCGGCCAGCGCTTCGGGCGGACGGCGGAAACGCCGCGCCAGGCCGATCCAGGCCGAAAGGCGCGCGTCCAGTTCGGCCAGGCGCTGCGGGTCGATGTCGGCATGCTGCAGGTAGCCCGACAGCGAATGCGCGGCATCGGTCAACTGGGCGTGTGCGCTTTGCAGCACCTCGGCGATCGGCGTCAGGCGCGCGTCGATGCGCGCCGCCTCGGTCAGCGCGTCGGCCGCCTGCAGCGTCAGCGCCGCGGCGTTGGTGTCGGCGTCGGACGTCACATCGAGCGCGCCCTGCGCGACTTCGATCAAGGTCTGCGCATGCGCCAGCCGCGTGTGCTCGGCGTTGAGCTCGGGCCATTCGCCCTCGGCCGGCGCCAGCCGATCGACTTCACCGATCTGCCACGCCAGCCGCTCGCGCTCGCGCTCGATCTCGGCGCTTTGCGTGCGCGCGCGTTCAAGGGCCGCAGCGGCGCCTTTGCACTGTGCCCACAGCGCCGCGAGCGGCGCCAGGTCCACGCCGGCCTCGCCGTCGAGCAACGCTCGCACGGCGGCCGGCCGCGTCAGGCTCTGCCACGCATGCTGGCCGTGGATGTCGACCAGCGCGTCGGCGGCTTCACGCAGTTGCGTCACCGTCGCCGGGCTGCCGTTGATCCAGGCGCGGCTCTTGCCCTGCGCGTCGATCGTGCGCCGCAGCAGCAGCGTATCGCTGGCATCGAAGCCGGCGTCGTCGAGCCACGGCGCCAGCGCTGCAGGCGTGTCGAACTCGGCCGCGATCTCGGCGCGCGCCGCGCCTTCACGAACGACCAGTGCATCACCGCGCGAGCCGAGCGCGAGTTGCAGCGCGTCGATCAGGATCGACTTGCCGGCGCCGGTTTCGCCGGTGAGCACGGAAAAACCAGCGCCGAACTCGACTTCGAGTTCGGGGACGATGACGAAGTCGCGCAACGACAAGCGCTTCAACATGCGACGACCTCACGCGCACCGCGGTCTTGCCATGCAACCGCCGCGGATCCGGCTTTGCCGGGCCGCTGGCGGTGCCCCCTCGAGGGGGAGGCGCCGAAGGCGCTTCGGGGGTGGGTCATACCACGCCCTCGTACCAGCGCAGCTTGCGCCGCAGCGTCGCGTAATAGCTCCACCCCTTTGGATGCAGAAAACGCACGCGGTGCACCGAACGTTTCATGCGCACCTGGTCGCCGTGCTGCAGGCTGGCCAGGCTCTGCATGTCGAAGTTGGCCGACACGTCGCGCCCGGAGACGACGGTGATGCGCACCTCGCCGTCGTCGGGCAGCACGATCGGCCGGTTCGACAGCGTGTGCGACGCGTTCGGCACGAGCAGCCAGCCGCCGATGCCCGGGTGCAGGATCGGCCCGCCGGCAGACAGCGAATAGGCGGTGGATCCGGTCGGCGAGGCGACGATCAAACCGTCGGCGCGCATGTTGGCGACGAACTCGTCGCCGACATCGACGCGCAGCTCGACCATGCCGGCCGTGGCGCCGCGGCTGACCACCACGTCGTTCAACGCCACGCTGTTGAAGATGCACGCATCGTCGCGCCAGACGCTGGCGTCGAGCATCGCCCGGTGCTCCTCTTCGTATTCGCCGCGCACCATCGGCGCCAGCGCTTCGCGAAAACGATCGACCGGGATGTCGGTGATGAAACCGAGCCGGCCCTGGTTGATGCCGACCAGCGGCATGTCGAACTGCGCCAGCTCGCGCGCGATGCCGAGCATCGTGCCGTCGCCGCCGACGACCACCGTCAGATCGCAGCGTTGGCCGAGTTGCGCAGCGTCGAGACAGTCGTACGCCGTGATGCCCGTTGCCTTGGCCGTCGCGCTCTCCAGACTCACGTCCAGACCCTGCTGCGCCAGGAAACACGCCACGTCTTCGATCAGCTCGCGCGTGCCCTGCGCCTGGGGTTTGCCCACGATCGCGGCGTGACGAAAGCGCTGGGGGGCCGGCATGGTCAGGATGATAGGGGGTACGCTCGGGGCACAAAATTGATGCTCATGGATGACCGTGCAAAGTCCCTGCTGAAAACCCTCGTCGAGCTCTACATCGCCGAGGGCACGCCCGTGGGCTCGCGCACGCTGTCGCGCGCCTCGGGCCTGGAGCTGTCGCC
>JANNJX010000029.1:0-10821 GCA_031396005.1 Burkholderiales bacterium | reverse complement strand
GCAGGGCCTCGCGCACGTACTCGGTGTTGTCGTGCATCGTCAGCATGACGACGCGCAGCGCCGGCAGCAGCGCGCGCAGCCGGCGCGTGGCCTCGATGCCATTGGCGCCACGCAGGCCGATGTCCATCAGCACCAGGTCGGGCGTGGTGCGCGCGGCGGCGGCAAGCGCAGCGTCGGCGCTGTCGGCCTCGGCCACCACCTGCAGGCCCGGCACGGCTTCGAGCCGGGCGCGCAAGCCGTCGCGCACCAGCGGGTGATCGTCGACGAGCATCAGGCGGACGAGTGTCGAGGCGCTCATAGCAGGCCAGCGCCGGGCAGCTCCCAAGCGGCCTGCGCTCCCCTCGGGGGACGCGAGCGCAGCGAGCTCGGGGTCGTCATTTCAACGCCCGGTCGGGAAAGACCGCGGCCAGCAGCGTGCCCGCTGCGCTGCTGGCGAGCTCGAATCTGCCACCGAGCGACTCGATGCGCTCGCGCATGTGCGTCATGCCCAGGCCGGCGCGCGGTGAGCGCAGCAGCGCGTCGGCGTCGAAGCCGCGGCCGTCGTCGACGACTTCGAAGCGCAGCGCCGCGTCGCGGCGTTGCAGCGTCAGGCGCACCTGCTCGGCGTGCGCGTGCTGCTCGACGTTGCCCAGCGCCTCCTGCGCCACGCGAAACAGCGCCGTGGCCACCGCTTCGGGCACGACGCCCGGGTCCTCGCACGCCGTCTCGATGTGCACGCCGCTGCGCTGGCCCCACTCGCGCGCCAGGTGTTCGAGCGCACGCGCCAGGCCCAGGTCATCGAGCAGCGCCGGGCGCAGGCCGTGCGAGATGCGGCGCACCTCGCCGAGCACTTCGCGCAGGCGCTGCACGCCGCCGTCGAGCAAGCGCACGAGCTCCGGGTCGTTGTTGCTGCTGCGGCGCGCGCGGTCTTGCGCCGACTCGAACTGGTACTTCACCGAGACCAACCACTGGCTGACGCCGTCGTGCAGCTCGCGGGCGACACGTGCGCGCTCGGCTTCTTGCGAGGTCACGATCTGGCGCGCCATCGCGCGCAGCTTGGCGTCGGCCTTGCGTTGCTCGTTCAGGTTGATGAACAGCGCCAGCGCGACCACGACCGCCGTCGACAGCATCGTGATCACGCCGATGCGGCCTAGCGTGTCGACCACCGCGCCGCCGCTGGCCTCGGCGATGCGCCGCCGCGCGCGCTCGGGCTCGTCGACATAGGTGCCGGTGCCCAGCACCCATTGCCAGCCGGCGATCGGCTCGACGTAGCCAAGCTTGGTTTCGAGCTGGCCAGTGCTCGGCCGGCCCCACTCGTACTCGACATAGCCGCCGCCGGACCGTGCCTGGTCGAGCAGCTTTCGGATCGGGTAGCCGCCCTCGCGGTCCTGCAGATCGCGCAGGTTGCGGCCCTGCAGCTGCGGCTGGCGCGGGTAGAGCAGCGTGTTGCCGTCGAAGTCGAAGACGAAGAAGTAGCCGTCGTGGCCGAACTCGAGGCGTTTCAAGATGGTCAGTGCCTGCTCCTGCGCTTTGGCGTCGGGCATGCCATCGCGTACCAGGTGCGCCACCGAACTGCGCGCCAGGTTGACATAGCTCTGCAACTCGGCCTTGCGCGCGGCGAGCAGCACCGGCTCGACGGCCTTCAACTGCAACTCGGCGACCACCTGCGAGCGCTGTTTGACCATCCAGGCCACCGCCGCGCTGGCCAGCATCAATGGCAGCACGGCGATCAGGATCAGGGCCCAGCGCAGTTTCATGCGCCGATCATCCCTCTAGGCGCGCACTCTGAGGTTTCTCCAATTCTCTAGAAGTGCGGGCGCCATAACCTGCGCTTGGAAGCACCAATCGGGGCCTTCCACACGCTGTCAATCGCACGGCGTGCAGCGCTTGGGCTTCGCCCCGAAGGCCGGCGTGACGATCCTCGGGTACGCGTAGCCCTTGAACGCCGCGCCGCGGTGATACTCGACGATGAACTCCTGCCACGGGTTGGGCCGTTCGCCTTGCGGTCGCAGGAAGTCGATGACGTCGGGCAGTGCGGCGATCGGCGGCAGCAGGTAGTACGGCGAGCGCGGGTCCCACAGGCCCTCGCGCGCCGGGTCGGGGCAGAAGATGCTCAAGGCGAGCGCGCCTTCGAAGTCCCAGCGCACGGGCGGCTGCTGCCCCTGCAGGAACAGCGGCGCACCCTGGTCGCCATAGACCTTGATGCCGTCGAGCGCCTGGAACAGGTCCTGCGCGGCGGCCAGCGTCTGCGTGCACAGCGACTTCAAGCGGCAGATCTCCTGCGCCAGGCTGCGCAGGTCGGTGAGCTGGTCCGGCACCTCCAGGTCGAAGCCGCTGCCGGTGTCGAATTGCACGGCCGCTTCGATGGCCTTCTGGATGTGGCCGCGGCCCACGGCCGTCTGCGCATCCTGCGTCAGCGCCGCAGCCAGGCAATAGACCGACTGCACGATGCCCGGCAGGCGCTTCAGGGCCACCGCGCCGCCGGTGGTCGGGTGGCCGGCGAGCTTGTTAAGTTCCGCCTGGTTGCCTTGCGCGAATAGAACGGCCAGCTCGGCCGCGCCGGCGTTGGCCTGCGCGTTGAAGCGCGCAAACACGTCGGCGTACGCAGCGCCGCCGGTGAAGAAGTTGTAGTTCATGTAGCCGGTGGCGTAGTGCGCATGCGGCGCCACCGTGGACATCATCTCCACAGACATGTTGAAGCAGTTGTCGAAGTGGATCAGCGCCACCTTGCGGCCGCAGGCTTCGTGGGTGGCGACGGCCAGGCGCAGGGCTTCGCCGATGTCCCAGGTGGAGAGCAGGCCGAGGTTGTTTTGCCAAGAGGGTGGGCCGCCGGTCGGGGGATAGTGCGCTGGCAGGATTGGGCGGTCCTCGTCACCGATCGCCAGATTCGGTGGCTGCCAACGCACCACACCGCCCGGGCTAAGCGGATCGAGGTCCGCGAGGTCGTCCTCGAACAGGCCGATCGGGTTGAGATTGGGCAGGTAGCCCGCGCCGTGGCCCTCTAGGCAGAGCACGACCTCGGCCTTGGCATCGGCCGCGAAGGCGCGGCGCAGCAGGTCGGCCAGCGCCTGCGGCGCATCCATGCGCACCGCCTGTCCGAGTGCGGCGATCTGCAGGTCATACGGCCGGCCGGCCGGGATTTGCACGAGCCAGCTGTGGGGCTCGACCAGGCGGTCAATCAGCGCCACCACCTGCACGCCTTGTGCGCTCACGCCGCGTAGCGAGCGCACGAGCTCATGGTCTTCGATCGCCGACGACGGCGGTTGCAGCGTGTTGTAGCGGCTCAGCGTGTCGTCGTTGCGCAGCGGCGCGTACAGGGCCAGCGTCCACGGGCGGCGGGTCGGTTGGGTCGATTCGGGCATGGTGGGCTCTCCAAAGCGTGTGGCAAAGAGGTTCGCACGATGCGCCTGCATCCGTCCCAAAGCCACCCGTGATGACGGAGATGGCGGCGCACCAGACTTGACGATCGGTTGACGATACGCTTCGCGCCTTCACGCGAGACCGTCCAGCGCAATGGTGACACGCCCTTCACCTGCTTCAAACGTCGATTGGCCAGCGCCCAGGCTGCTGCCGCCGGCCGCGCTCGACCGCCTGCTCGAAGCGGTGCTGGCCGCCTACCGCGTCGGCGCGCTGGACCGGTACTGCCGGCAACGCGAGCGTGCCGCGCGCTGGGCGCTGAAGCGATTCGCGGCGCCGCTGGGCTGGTTCGATCCGGCCGTGATCGGGCCGCCCTCCGACGGCCCGGCGCTGGGCTGGCAGATCGAGTGCGCGCTGCGCTGGGCGGTGCTGCAGCTGCGGCCGGACGGCGCCGCCGCCCAGGCCCCTATCCCGCCGCACGCCTGGGCTGGCGCAACGCCGTGGCGCCCGATGTTGGCGCTGGCCTGCCACCACACGCTGCTGCCGGTGGCCGAATTGCCGCAGCGCTACCGCCCGCGCGCCGGTGAACCGGCGTTCGAACACCTGTGCGGTTTGTGGGACATCGCGCCGAGCAGCTTCTACCGCTATGTCGAACGCGGACGCCAACTGCTCGCGCTGGAGCTGAGCTCGGCGATGACGGCGCCGCGGGCGCTGTCGCTCGCCGCGTTCGCCTGCGAGGCGAGCTGCCAGCGGCTCGGGCTAGACGGCCCAACCGACCGCCTCGCCTGGCACCGCGCGAGCGCTACGGCGCTGCTGCGCCACGGCGGTGCCCGCGCCACCGTCGGTGCGCTGTGGCACACAGCGCGGGCCGGCGATACGGTGGCGGCGCTCGGACTGCTGGAGGCGCACAGCCTCGACCTCGCCGCCAGCGGCTTCACCGACGCGGTGTTGGCCAGCCTGGATGTGACTGATGCGGACTCGACGCCGCGGCTGCAACTGTCGCTGGCGCGGGCGAACCTGGCCCAGGTGCGCGGCAACGTGCAGGACGAGCAGTCGCAATTGTCCTTAGCGCTGCGTCATGCCGTCGCTTTGGATGACCCAGCCTGGCTGGGCACGGTTCATGCGGCGCGCGGCAGGTGCAACGAAGCGCGCGATGTTGAGCGTGCGATGGCCGACTATCGCGAGGCATTGAGGTGCTTCGACCAAGCTGTCCCACCGTCCGGCACCGTCGAGCCTCTCGTCCTTTCAGGCCTCGTAGGTGCGCTGACCAGTTTGGCCGAGCTGTACTTGCTGCGCAACGATCCCCGCGCGGCGAATCTGCTGGAGCGGGCGGAGCAGCTATGTGCCGTTGGCGACTTAGCGATCGACCTGCGGGCCAAGCTGCAACTGACGCTCTCAGAGTACTGGCAGCGCCAGGGTGACCTACCTCGGGCGATAGAGATCACGCATCACGCGTTGAGCTTGTCAGAGCGCGCAGGGCACCAGCGTCGCGTGGTCAGCGCGTGGGGCCGCTTGGCAATGCAGTATGGCGACGCAAAGGACATCGACAAGGCGCTGTACTACGCGCAGCGGGTCTTGTCATTGAGCAAGGCAACGTCGCTTGCACCGGAGACGCTGGCCGCGATCGAACTCAACATCGGGATTGCCTTCTTCTGGGAGGACCGCCTAGGCGAGGCGATCGAGCACTACGAGCGCGCTGCACAAATCGCTCAGACATCGGGCTTGAATACGATCGTGGGACGAGCGCAGTACAACTTGGCCGAAGCTCACTTCACCCGCTTCCAGCGCGAAGGAAACATCGCAGACGAACTGCAGGGCGATGCCTTCGCGCGCATGTCGCAGGCCATCTGGGAGGCCGACAACGATGCCGCGTTCGGTGAAGCCACCCGCAACCTCAAACGCACCGTGCTCGGCGAACGCCAGCACCTCGTCTACGACCAACTGCTGCCAGCCGAGTTGGCCAAGCACTTCGACGCGATGAAGCTGATCGAGCAGCAGCGCCAGCGTTTCGAGACCAGCAGTGCCGTCGGGGACCAGATCGATGCGCGCTTGCGCATCGCCCAGGCGTACCTGCACATCGCGGTGGACGAGCGCGAGGCGGCGTTGAGACTGGCCCGCGAGCATGGGCTTCAGACCGAGCTGTCGCCACAACTGCAGGCGCTGCGCCAGACCTTCGACAGCGCGCTGTCCGACCAGGAGCAGTGGGCCGCGCGCTGGACCGAAGCGCACGTGATTCCGCGCGAGCACGTGGCCGCGCTGGTGCAGCGGCTGGCGACCGACGGCGAGCTGACCAAGAGCGGTTGCGCCGAAACCTGCGCCGTCAGCCCCGCTACGGCGTCGAAGTACCTGTCCGACCTTGCCGGCGCGGGTCTGTTGACCCGGGTGGGCAAGGGGCCCGCGACCCGCTACCTGCCGCCCTGACTTGGCGCGCGGTCGTTAACGCGCATCGTCTGGCGATCGTCGCTTGCCGCGCGCCTGTAGCGTGCCAACCTGCGTCGCAATGGGAAGCGCCCAGCGCTGCAATGACCTCATGGACTCCTGAACACCCCGTTCGGGAGCTTTGATGAGGAATCGCCACCATGGCTGCTGTGTTTGTCCATCGACGCCCCGGCGTTGCGCAACTCGACTTCCAGGAAACCCGGCCGAGCTTCCAGTGGGCGCCCGAGGTCTGGTTGCCGCCCGCTGCAGCCAAGCGCGCGCCGCCGGCGCCCCGCCTGGAGCCCGAAACGGCGCCCGATGATGCGTTGCGCCTGTACCACGACCTGACCACCGCGGCCTGGCTCGACGAGGACGCCGCCGAGCCCGAGGCAGCGTTCGACGCCGTCGATCGTCAGTCGTGGGCGCTGGCGCGCCTGGTCTGCGGCGCCGCGCTGGCGGTGAGCGCGCTTGGGCTGGCGAGCTATCTGATCGGCTGAGGTGCTGCGCAAAGCAAATCGTCCCGCGATAGCGGTGCGATTTGGCAGCAGTGGCGCTTGATCAGGCCAACTCGTCGCGACGGCGGCGGCGCGCCAGCGGCACCATCATCGCCAGGCCAGCCAACATCAGCGCGTAGGTTTCGGGTTCCGGCACCGGCGCCGCGAGCTGACCCACGTCGCCGTCGTGCACCGCCCAGGCGTGAAGCACAGCGGTGTCGTCGAGGTTGTCCTGGCGGCCGGCGTAGAAGCTGTAGCGCCAGGCCTCGTCCGTGTTGGCCACGCCGGTCCACGGGCTGACGGCGTAGTCCAGCGAGAACCAGTAGCCGTAGGACTGCAGATTGCTGAAGGGGCCTCTGTTCTCAAGCAGTGGTGCCGAGAGCCCAGAGCCGTTGCCGTAGGTGTCGGTGAAGCCGGAGTAGCTCGGGTTGGCGAGCGTCGTCATGTACATGTGCGCCATGTCCGAGGTGCCTGCCTGCACGGTGTAGCCGCAGATGCCGCCACCGTTCCAGAACGCGGCGCCGAAGCCGTCGGCACCGCAGGTGTCGATGTGGATCGTCGGCAGATGCCAGCCGCTGACGCCGGCCACGTCCAGGCCGTTGGCCCAGGCCGAGGCGGCGTTGAAATCGACCAGGCCGATGACGTCGGCATCAGCCAGCCAGCTGATGTTCAGTGACGTGTCGTAGTAGGCGTCGGCCGTGCCATCGCCGTCGAGGTCACGCGCTTGCAGCGTGGTTTCCCAATCGCCTTGCCCGGCCACCGGGCCGGCGGCGGCGATGCCGGCGAGGGCCAGCGTGGTCACGCTGAGCAGTGATTTGATGGCGTTGCGCATGAACCGGGCTCCCCGTGCCGTTGTTTATGGCAGCGGAGTGTGGTGATGCGCTGGGTGCCGACAAAGCCCCGGACTGAGGGTGGGCGCCGGCCTGTGTCTGTACGGCACGACGCGCCAGCCGCGGGCCGCGCCGCAAAGCGTGAACGAGTTGGCAGCGCGGCGGCGAGTCGGCGCCGCGCTGCCCCTGACTTGCGGGGCTGGGGCGCGCCGGCTCAGCCTCTCACATCAAGCGGCGCGGGCTTGCGCGCCGTCGCGCCAACGCGCGGTGAGGCCGGCCCACCGGGCGCGCGCGGCCTTGAGGTGACGCTCCTTCACGTGGCCGTAGCCGCGGATGTCTTCGGGGATGCGCGCGATGTCCACTGCCAGCGGCAGCTTGCCGGCGTCGAGCGAGGACAACACTTCGTCGATCGCGGCGCGGTACTCGCCGATCAGCGCACGCTCGGTCTTTCTTTCTTCGCTGCGCCCGAACGGATCGAGCGCCGTGCCGCGCAGACCCTTCATCTTCGCCAGCCACTTGAAGGCGGTGCGCATCCATGGCCCGAACGGCTGCTTGATCAACTCGCCTTTGGCGTCGCGCTTGGCGATCGCCGGAGGGGCGAGGTGGTGAACGATCTTCACGTCGCCGTCGAACATGTCGGCAATCTTCTTGGCGAACGCCGGGTCAGTGTGAAGGCGCGCGACTTCGTACTCGTCCTTGTAGGCCATCAGCTTGAACAGGTAGCGCGCCACAGCTTCTGTGAGCTTGGTGGTGCCGAGCGTGGCTTCGGCGGCGCGCACCTTGTCGACGAAGGCCTTGTAGTCGGCGGCGTAGGCGGCGCTCTGGTAGCCGGTGAGGAAGTCGACGCGCTTGGCCACGCTTTCATCGAGCGACGGCTTTTTGACGAACTGGATCACCTGCGCCGCCTTGAACAGCGCCTGCACCGACGCCAGATCGTGCGCGCAGCGGCGGCCCCATTCGAACGCGGCCTTGTTGTTGTCGATCTGCACGCCGTTCAACTCCATCGCCCGCATCAGCGAGGCGTGCGAGAGGGGCACCCGCCCTTGCTGCCACGCATAGCCGAGCAGCAGCGGGTTGGTGTAGATCGAGTCGCCAACCAACTGCACCGCGGCCTGCTCGGCATCGAAGGCGCCGACCAACGCCTCGCCAACGCTTTGTTTGATCGCGCTCTCACACTGCGAGGCCGGGAACTGCCAGTCGGCGTCGTGTACGAAGGCCGCTGTGGGCGTGGCGTGCGTGTTCAGCGCGACGTACGTGCGGCCGGCCTGCATGGCAGACAGCGTGTATTTGCTCGCGCCGACGATCGAATCGCAGGCGATGATCAGATCGGCCTTCGCGGTATCGACCTTGGTGGTGAAGATCGCTTCGGGCCGGTTGGCGATCTGGATGTGGCTCCAGGTGGCGCCGCCCTTTTGCGCCAGGCCGCCCGCGTCTTGCGTGACGATGCCTTTGCCTTCCATGTGCGCGGCCATGCCGAGCAACTGGCCGATCGTGATCACGCCCGTGCCGCCGACGCCGCCGACGACGATGCCCCAGGCCTGCTCGGCCACCGGCAGCGCCGGGTCCGGCAAGGCGGACATCGACGCGAGATCGCCCTTCTGCTCCTTCTTCGGCTTCTTCAGCGTTCCACCCTCGACGGTGACGAAGCTCGGACAAAAACCCTTGACGCACGAGTAGTCGAGGTTGCAACTGTTCTGGTTGATGCGGCGCTTGCGGCCGAACTCGGTTTCGATCGGCTCGACCGACAGGCAGTTGCTTTGGTCGCTGCAATCGCCGCAGCCTTCGCAGACGAGTTCGTTGATGACGACGCGCTTGTCCGGAATCGCCATCGTGCCGCGCTTCCTGCGCCGGCGCTTTTCGGTGGCGCAGGTCTGGTCGTAGATGATGACCGTGGTGCCTTCGAGTTCGCGGAACTGACGTTGCAGTTCGTCGAGCTGATCGCGGTGGTGCACCGTCACGCCGTCGGCCAGCGCCACGCCGTCGTACTTCTCGGGCTGGTCGGTGACGATGATCAGCTTCTTCACACCTTCGGCAACCAGGCTGGCCATGATCTGCAAGACGCTGTGGCCCTCCGGCCGCTCGCCCACGCGCTGGCCGCCGGTCATCGCCACCGCGTCGTTGTAGAGCACCTTGTAGGTGATGTTCACGCCCGAAGCGATGCTCTGGCGGATGGCAAGGATGCCGCTGTGGAAGTAGGTGCCGTCGCCGAGGTTGGCGAAGATGTGCTTGTCCTTCGTGAACGGCTGCTGGCCGACCCAGGACACGCCCTCGCCGCCCATCTGCGAGAACGTCGTCGTGCTGCGGTCCATCCACACCGCCATGTAGTGGCAGCCGATGCCGGCCACCGCGCGCGAGCCTTCGGGCACGCGCGTGCTGGTGTTGTGCGGGCAGCCGGAGCAGAACCAGGGTGCGCGCTCGGCGCCGCCGGAGGGCGTGGCGGCGAGCGACTTCTCGCGCGCTTCGATGACGGCGATGCGCTGGTCCATGCGCGCCGCGGTGTCGCTGCCGGCCGGTGCCAGGCCGAGCTTCTTCAAGCGCTTGGCGATGGCCTTGGCGATGATCGCCGGCGTCAGGTCGGCCTTGGCGCGCAGCAGCCACATGTCGCTCGGGTTCGAGCGGCTCCACTCGCCGCCGCTGTTGTCGCCGTCCGGCTCGTCGAACTTGCCGAGCACGTTGGGCCGCACGTCGGTGCGCCAGTTGTAGAGCTCTTCCTTGATCTGGTACTCGATGACCTGGCGCTTTTCCTCGACGACCAGGATCTCCTGCAGGCCGAGCGCGAAGTCGCGCGTGATCGTCGCTTCGAGCGGCCAGACGACGTTGACCTTGTGCAGCCGGATGCCGACGGCGCGGCAGGTCGCATCATCGAGGCCGAGATCGGCCAGCGCCTGCCGCGTGTCGTTGTAGGCCTTGCCGCTGGCGATGATGCCGAACTTGTCGCGCGGTCCTGCGATGACGTTGTGGTTCAACTTGTTGGCGCGCACGTAAGCCAGCGCCGCGTACCACTTGTGGTCCATCAGCCGCGCTTCCTGCTCCAGTGGCGCGTCGGGCCAGCGGATGTGCAGGCCGCCGGGCGGCATCGTGAAGTCTTCGGGCATGACGATCTTCACGCGGTCCGGCTCGACGAACACGGAAGAGGACGACTCGACCACTTCCTGGATCGTCTTCATGCCGGTCCAGACGCCGGAATAGCGACTCATCGCGAACGCATGCAGGCCCATGTCGAGGATGCCCTGCACGTCCGAAGGAAAAAACGTCGGGAAGCCGGCGGCCTTGAAGACATGGTCGCTCTGGTGCGGCGCGGTGCTGCTCTTGGCGACGTGGTCGTCGGCGGCGATCGCGATCACGCCGCCATGCTTGGCGGTGCCAGCCATGTTGGCGTGCTTGAAGACGTCGATCGAGCGATCGACCCCCGGCCCCTTGCCGTACCAGATGCCGAACACGCCGTCGTAGTTCTTCTGCTCGGGATAGAGGTCCAACTGCTGCGTGCCCCACACGGCGGTCGCGCCGAGTTCTTCGTTGACGCCGGGCTGAAAGACGACGTGGTTCGCAGCGAGGTGCTTCTTCGCCGCCCACAGCGCCTGGTCGTAGCCGCCGAGCGGCGAGCCGCGGTAGCCGCTGACGAAGCCGGCGGTGTTCAAGCCGGCAGCGACATCACGCGCGCGCTGCAGCATCGGCAGCCGCACGAGCGCCTGCACGCCGCTCATGAAGGCGCGGCCGCGGTCGAGCGTGTACTTGTCGTCGAG
>JANNJX010000824.1:0-7172 GCA_031396005.1 Burkholderiales bacterium | reverse complement strand
GGTGGCGGCCGGCGGCAATCGTTGAAGTGCGTCGACGGTCTTGAACTCGATCGCCACTGAAACGCCGGCGCGCTCGGCGTTGCGCGTGGCGAAGTCGGTCATGCGAAAGCTGACGTCGCCGGCGAAGATCGGCACCGCACTGGCGTGCACGCGGCTTCGTGCGGCCTGGCGCATCTCGCGCCATGCGCTCTGGTGCGCGCGCCACGGCGTGAGGCGCTCGAAGGCGAAGCGGCGGTTCGCGCCCGGCGCGATGCCGCAGGCGATCTGCGCGGCTTCGATGGCGATCGTGCCGGCGCCGCAGAACGGATCGAACAGCGGACCGTCTTCGGCGCGGCCTTGCCAGCCGGCGGCAGCGAGCATCGCGGCGGCCAGCGTTTCCTTGAGCGGCGCTTCACCTTTCAACGCGCCTGCATCCCGCCAGCCGCGCTTGAACAGCGCCTCGCCCGACGTGTCGGCATACAGCGTGGCGTGCGTGGCCGTGAGGTGCAGCGACAGCGGCAGGTCGGGCGCGCGCGTATCGACACTCGGCCGCTCGCCGGTGGCGTCACGCAGCACATCGCAGACGGCGTCCTTGATGCGCAGCGTGGCGAAGTTCAGGCTCTGCAGCGGCGAGCGTTGCGCGGTGGTGTCCACACGCAGCGTTTGCTGCGCCGTGATCCAGCGCTGCCAATCGACCGTGCGCGCGAGTTCGTAGAGTTCGAGTTCGTTGCGGTATGGCCCGTGCGCCAACGGCCACAACACGCGTTGCGCGAGACGGCTTTCGAGGTTCAGGCGCATCGCAGTCACTTCGTCGCCGCGCACCGTGACGCCGCCGCGCTGCTCGCTCACTGCCGCATCGACGCCCACAAGCCGCTTGCATTCGTCTGCCAGCAGCGCTTCGACGCCTTGCGCACAAGGCAGAAAAAGATTCGAGCTCAAAGCGCGCGTCGCAGGTTGGCCGGCGCGATCTTCAACGCCTCGCGGTACTTGGCCACCGTGCGCCGCGCCACCGTGATGCCCTGCTCACCGAGCATTTCAGAAAGCTGGTTGTCCGACAGCGGCTTCTCCGCGCTCTCCTGCGAGACGAGCTGTTTGATCAGCGCCCGCACCGCGGTAGACGATGCGTTGCCGCCGGCCTCGGTGGCCAGGCCCGAGCCGAAGAAATACTTCAGCTCGAAGGTGCCGAGCGGTGTCGCCATGTACTTGGCGGTGGTGACGCGCGAGATCGTGCTTTCGTGCAGGCCGAGTTCGTCGGCGATTTCGCGCAGCACCAGCGGCCGCATCGCGATCTCGCCGTGCGTGAAGAAGCCCTTCTGCCGCTCGACGATGGCCTGCGAGACACGGGCGATGGTGTCGAAGCGCTGCTGCACGTTCTTGACGAACCAGCGCGCCTCCTGCAGCCGCGCCGCCAGCGGCGAGCCGCTGTTGCCACGGCCGCCCTTGATCGCTTGCGCATAGAGGTCGTTGATGCGCAGCTTGGGCATCACGTCCGGGTTGAGCACGACGCGCCAGTTGCGGCCGGCTTTCTGCACGATCACGTCGGGCACCACCGCCGCGCCTTCGGAGCGGCCGAACGGCCGCCCGGGCTTGGGCTCGCATTGCACAATCAGCCCATGCGCGGCCTTGAGCAGTTCGTCGTCGGCGCCGGTGGCCGCGGCGAGCTTCTTGAAGTCGCGCCGCGCCAGCAGGTCGAGGTGCTGTTTGCAGATGATGATGGCCACGGCCTGCGCTTCGCAACGCTCGCAGGCGCGCAGTTGCAGCGTCAGGCACTCGGCCAGGTCGCGCGCGCCGATGCCCACAGGCTCCAGGCTTTGCAGCCACTTCTGCGCCACTTGCAGGCGCTCCTGCATCAGCTCGCGCTGCTCTTCGTCGGCGCCGTCGGGCAGCAGGCCAGCGGCGATCTCTTCGAGCGAGTCGGCGAGGTAGCCGTCTTCGTTGAGCGACTCGACCAGCACGTGGATTGCGGCACGCTCTTCGGGTGCCAGCCGCATGCCGGCCAACTGCTGCATCAGGTGCTCGGCCAGGCTCGGCCCATGCGCGTTGCGCTCCTGTGGCTCGAAATCGTCGTCGCCGCCGCCGCCGCTGCTCGCGCTGCCGCTGCCGCTCAACGACGGCAGTTCGCGCACGCCATCGAAGTCGTCGCCTTCGGTGCCGTTGGACCAGTCTTCGCGTTCGGTCGTGCCGAACTCGGCTGCATCGACCGGCGCCTGCGTGTCGTCGCGGCCTTCGTCAGAGGCCACGTACTCGTCGCGCTGCGGCGCGCTGTACTCGGCCGGCGGCGGCTCGTCGATCGTCGGCGGCTCTTCTTCGGCTTCGAGGAAAGGGTTCTGCTCGAGCATCTGCTCGACTTCCTGGTGCAGCTCGAGCGTGGAGAGCTGCAGCAGGCGGATCGACTGCTGGAGTTGCGGCGTCAGCGCGAGGTGCTGCGACAGCCTGACCTGCAATGAGGGCTTCACGGTGCGCCAGCCCTACATGCGGAAATGTTCGCCGAGATAAACCTTGCGAACGTCGGGATTGGCCACGATCTCGTCGGGCGTGCCTTCGGCGAGCACGTTGCCTTCGCTGATGATGTAGGCGCGGTCGCAGATGCCGAGCGTCTCGCGCACGTTGTGATCGGTGATCAGCACACCGATGCCGCGTGCTTTGAGAAAACCGATGATGCGCTGGATCTCGATCACCGCGATCGGGTCGACGCCGGCAAACGGCTCGTCGAGCAGGATGAAGCGCGGCTGTGTGGCCAGCGCGCGCGCGATCTCGACGCGCCGCCGCTCGCCGCCCGACAACGCGGGGGCCGGACTGGTGCGCAGCTTGTCGATCGACAGGTCGGCCAGCAGCGCGTTCAGCAGCTTGTCGATCTGCGCCGTCGGCAGTGCGCGGCCGTCGGCGCCTTGCTGCAACTCGAGCACCGCGCGGATGTTCTCTTCAACGGTGAGCTTGCGAAAGATGGACGCTTCCTGCGGCAGGTAAGACAACCCGAGCCGCGAGCGCTGGTGGATCGGTTTGCCCTGCACCGGCGCGCCGTCGATCGTGATCTCGCCGGCGTCGGCGCGCACCAGGCCGACGACCATGTAGAACGTGGTCGTCTTGCCGGCGCCGTTGGGGCCGAGCAGGCCGACGACTTCACCGGCGCCGACGGCCAGGTGCACGTCCTTGACCACCGTGCGCGCGCCGTAGGTTTTCTTCAGGCCGCGGGCTTCGAGGCGGCTCACGCTCGTACTCATGTGCGATGGGGTGGGCAGCGCCGACCCCGACGCTTCGATGGGCACCGCGCTCATCGCGGCGCGGCAGAAGCGGCCGACGCCGCAGCCTCGGGCCGCGGCGTCAGCGTGACGCGCACGCGCCCGTTGGCCGGCCCCGATGCCCCAGCAGCCACCGCGTTCGGCGCGCCCTGCACGCTGAAGGTTTCGTTGCCGCTGTCATAGGTGATGACGCCGCCGCTGATCTCGTCGCCCGGCGCGCCGCCGCGCAAGCGCCGCACCTGCGCGTTGCCGGCAAAGCGCACCACGTCGCCGCGGCTGTCGTACTCGATGCGCTCGGCGACACCTTCGATGAATTCATCGACACCGTCGCGCTTCTGCCGAAAGGTGGCGGGCTTGCCGCCTTGACCGGTGCTCCCCAGCGCAATCGCATTGCGGTGCCCGTCGGCGCGCTCGCGCACTTCGACGCGCTCGGCGCGGATCGCCATCGTGCCCTGCGCGACGACGACGTTGCCGTTGAAGACCACGACCTGCTTGGCCAGGTCGAGCGTGCCCGGCTGGTCGGCCTCGATCGTCAGCGGCTTGCTGCGGTCGGCTTTTTCGGCGACAGCCAGCGGAGCGGCAGCGAGCAGGAGGGCGAGGACACAATGGGGTTTCATGGCGGCACAGAACTTGCAGGTCATTCTAGCCATGCGAGCGCCGCCCAAAGGTGTGCACCTTTGGGCCGCAATCGGAAAAACCTTGCCGACGCGACGCGGCGGCTTGGGGTCAGGCGGGTTTCCTGGCCCGAGCGATCAGCTGGTCGGCCACCGCCAGCGCGCGCTCGTGCGTGCCGGCCAGAGATCCGGCCGTGAACCAGCGGCCGTGGATGCCGAGCGTGGGCACGCCGTCGATCTTGTAGGCCTCGGCAAGCTGCTTGCCCTGACGCAGTTTGGTGGCCGCGCCGAAGGACTTGTACGCGTCGAGGAACTTGGCATCGTCGCCCCCAGCGCTTTTGACGAAGGCGGCGATGTCAGCCTCCTTGTCGAGCTTTTGCCGCTGCACGTGGATCGCCGCGAAGACGCGCTTGTGCATCGTCTCGAGCTGGTTGGTCGCTTCGAGGGCGTAGAAGATCTTGGCCAGGCCTTCCCACGAGGCGTTGAAGGCCGCGGGCACGCGCCTGAAGGCCACGTCGGCCGGCAGCTTCTTGACCCACGGTTCCAGCAGCGGCTCGAAGCTGTAGCAGTGCGGGCAGCCGTAGGAGAAGAACTCCACGACCTCGATCTTGCCGGCCGGCGCGGCCACCGGCGCGGGGGCCGGCAGGCGCACGAAATCTTTGCCTTCGACCGGCGTGGCGCCTTGGGCGTGAGCGCCGGTGGCGGCGAGCAGCGCTGCGGCAATGCCGGTGCGGGTGAGGTCACGTCGGTTCATCATGATTGGCTTCTCTCCGAGGTTCAAGAATTCTTCAACAGCGCGATGCAAGTCCAGCAGACGCCGCGGATCCGGCTTTGCCGGGCCGGTGGCGGCGCCCCCTTGAGGGGGAGCGGCGCAGCCGCTCCGGGGGTGGGCCATCCCTCAGCGCTCGACGCGCACCAGCGCCGCTTCGACGCCGCTGCCCGACAAACGTTCCTGAACGGCGTCGGCGTCTTCCTTGCGGTCGTACGGCCCCAGGCGCACGCGGTACATCGTGCGGCCTGACTGCTCACGCTCGCTGACCTTGGCGGCCATGCCCATCAGGCCGATGCGGGCGCGCTGCTGCTCTGCGTCTTCCGGCTTGCCATAAGCACCCACCTGCACGAAGTAGCTGAACGGATCGGCGCCCGGTTTGGTGGACCGGGGCGCCGGCGTGGCGGCCGTCGGCAGCGGCGTCGTCGTCGGTTTGGCCGTCGTCACCGGGGCCGGCGTGGCGCCGGGCTTGGGCGCTGTGGTCGCGGTGGCCGGCGGCAGCGCGGGGGCGATGCCGGGGGGGAGCACGCCGCTGGCCACGGCCGCCGGCGGCTTGATCGGCGCCACCGGCTTGGTAGCCAACGGGGCGTTCGGGTCCCAGGTCTTGTTGCGCTCGGTCTCCGCCGCGTCCTGCTCGGCCGTGCGCTGCGGCACCTTGTTGACGAAGGGCACCGGCACCTTGGTCACGTACAGCGCCACACCGATGGCCAGCGCCAGGCCGACCAAAAGGCCGACGATCAATCCGAGGGCGAAGCCTCCGCGTTGCAGAAAAGTCATGTCGTAAGGGTCTTGTTTGCTTCAGTGGGAGTGTCGCGGTGCATGCGTTCTGGCGCATTCACGCCGAGCACGGACAGTGCGTTCTTCAGCACCTGCGCGGTCGCAGCCAGCAGGGCCATGCGCGCGCGGGCCAGCGCTGCATCATCAACCAAAAAGCGCTCGGCGGCGTAGTAGCTGTGGAAGGCCGCGGCCAGCGATCGGGCGTAGAAGGCCACGTCGTGCGGCGCCAGGTTGGCGGCAGCGCGGGTGAGCATGGCAGGGTAATCGGCCAGTTGCAGCATCAGCGTGGCCTCGCTCGGCGCGGTGAGCAGCGACAGGTCGGCGCTGGCGAAATCGCGCTGGCCGCTGTACTGCGCCAGCACCGAGCTGATGCGCGCATGCGCGTACTGGACGTAGAAGACCGGGTTCTCGTCGTTCTGTGCCACCGCCAGATCGACGTCGAAGGTGTACTCGGTGTCGGCCTTGCGGCTGATGAGGAAGAAGCGCACCGCGTCGCGGCTGGTCCAGTCGATCAAGTCGCGCAGCGTCACGTAACCGCCGGCGCGCTTGCTGATCTTGACTTCGACGCCGCCCTTCATCACCGTGACCATCTTGTTGAGCACGTAGTCGGGGAAGCCTGCGGGGATGCCGAGGCCCGCAGCCTGCAAGCCGGCGCGCACGCGCGCAATCGTGCCGTGGTGGTCGGTGCCTTGCAGGTTGACGCACTTGGTGTAGCCGCGCTGCCACTTGTCGATGTGGTAGGCCACGTCGGGCAGGAAGTACGTGTATGTGCCGTCGGACTTGCACATCACGCGGTCCTTGTCGTCGCCGTACGCGGTGGTCTTCAACCACAGCGCGCCGTCGGCCTCGTAGGTGTGGCCCGATCCCGCCAGCCGCTCGACCGTGGCTTCGACCTTGCCGCTGCCGTACAGGCTCGACTCGAGAAAGTAGTTGTCGAACTTCAGGCCGAAGGCCTGCAAGTCGAGGTCCTGCTCGTGGCGCAGGTAGGCGACGGCGAACTGGCGCATGCCGTCGAGATCGTTCGCATCGCCCGACGCGGTGAAGGCGCGATCGTCGGCGGTGACGGTCTTCTTGGCCAGAAAGTCGGCGGCGATGTCGGCGATGTAGTCGCCTTTGTAGGCCTCGTCGGGCCAGGTCGCATCACCCGGTTTCACGCCGTCGAGGCGCAGCTTCACTGACTGCGCCAGCGTGGCAATCTGCACGCCCGCGTCGTTGTAATAGAACTCGCGCGTGACCTTCCAGCCCTGCGTGGCGAACAGGCTGCACAGCGCGTCGCCGAGCGCGGCCTGACGCGCGTGGCCCAAATGCAGCGGGCCGGTCGGATTGGCGGAGACGAACTCGACCATCACATGCTGGCCGTTGGCCGGCGCCATGCCGAAGCGCGGGCCCGCAGCCAGCACTTCGGCCACCACGGCCTGCTTGGCGGCCGGCGACAAGCGCAGGTTGATGAAGCCCGGCCCGGCGATTTCCAGCGCGCTCACCCAGCGCTGCACCGCCGGCTGTTTTTGCAGTGCCGCCACCAGGCGCTCGGCGAGCGCGCGCGGCGCGCTCTTGCTCTGCTTGGCCAGCGGCATCGCCGCCGTGATCGCCAGATCGCCATGCGCGGCCTGCTTCGGCGACTCGAACGCGGCGCGGAGCCCGTGGCCCGGCGCTGTCTCGTCGAGCGCCTGGGCCAGGGCCGCGAGAAGATCTTGCTGGGCCTGCAACATGGCGCTCATTTTAGGGACCGATGTGGCGGATGCCGATTCGTGCCGAAGGTCACGACCGCTGGTAAGCAGCGGCATCGTCGATAGC
>JANNJX010000644.1:0-2837 GCA_031396005.1 Burkholderiales bacterium | reverse complement strand
CCGGTGAAATGCGTGTGCACTTCGAGCTTCAGCCGGTCGCTGACCACGAGCAGCGGCGGGCTTTCCAGCGGCAGCGCGTACATCATCAACTGCCGCAACGCACCTTCGAGGCTCTTGCCCGGCGCCTTGTATTCCCAGGCGAAATGGCCCTTGAGCCAGACGTCGGCAAATCCGTCGGTGCGGCCGGCCGCGCTGCCGGTCTTGGTGACGCTTCGCTCGAAGCAGTAGCGCTCGGGGTCGTCGGGCTCGGCCACGCCGAGCAGGCGGCAGAGGTCGATAAAGTGGGCTTGTGCGCCGGCGCGTTCGGTGAGGTCGAAGGCCGGACCACCGGGGCCCCATTTGCGCACGAAGTCTTTGGCTTGCATCGCGACGGATTTCAACATGGCGCTTCGGCAGGTCGCCCACCGTTGTCCTGTCAGCGCGGCGACGGTCGAGGTCCACCGCCGCAACATCATGCGCAAGCTCGGCTTGCACTCGGTGGCGCCACTGGCACGCTACGCCGTGCGCGAAGGCATCGCGTCGCTGTAGTGGACGGACACTCTTTACTCACGGCCTCCACGTAGATCTACGCAGTCCGCGCGTGTGGGCACGCATGGCCCGAAGGGCGCCCGCCCCCTAGAGTGAAAGCACGGCCGGCCTGCGGCCGCATGCAACCGGAGTTCCCATGAATACCCTGACCCGTCTCGGCACCTTCGTCCTCGCCTCGAGCGCGTTGCTGGCAGCGCCCCTGAGCCACGCGCAGCAGCCCAACCCATCGCACCACTCATCGTCCTTCGGCTACGACCTGCCCGCCGCCGGCCTCCTGCTCGAGGGCATCGGCTACGACAAGCAGCGCGAGACGTTCTACGTCAGCGGCGTCAACGACGGCGGGCGCATCTATCGCGGACGCATCGGCGAAGAAGCGCTCGAAGTCTGGCTGCCCGGCGGTGTCGACGGCCGCACCACGGCGCGCGGCATCGACGTCGATGACATGGGCCGCGTCTTCATCGCCGGCGGGCCGAGCGGCCGGCTGTGGGTGGTCTCGCCCGACGGCGCAACGCTGGCGTCGCTGGCGACGACAGCGGGCACCTTCCTCAACGACGTCTGGGTGGCGCCCGACGGCGCGGCTTATTTCACCGACTCCAATCAGCCGCGAATCTGGCGCGTCGCCCAAGGCACCGGCGGCGCATGGCAGGCGTCGCTGTGGCTCGATGCGACGGGCACCATCCCCATCGTGCTGCCCGGCTTCAACCTGGGCGGCATCGTCGCCACACCGAACGGCCGCTTCCTGCTGGTGGCGCAGGGCACCACCGGGCGGCTGTGGCGCATCGACCTGGCGACCAAGGAGGTCGTCCCGGTCGACCTCGGCTCGGCGTCGATCGTCAACGCCGACGGCATCGTCTTGCGCGGGCACAGGCTGTGGGTGGTGCAGAACTTCACGCGCCAGATCAGCGAGTGGACGCTCGATGGCCACTGGGCCTCGGGCGAGCTCGTCTCTGTGACGCCGACGCCGGCCAACCGCACCTTCACCACCGCCAAGATCGCCAAGGGCCGGCTGCTGATCGTCGACAGCCAGTTCGGCTTCGCGCCGCCGTTCGCGGCCGAGGACCGCGTGGTCGTGACGAAGCTGCCCTAAAGCTGTCGCGCCGGCGCCGCTGCGGTGGCGCGGCGCACTTCAATCGCCGTGCCGGGTCGGTGGGGCGGCGATGCGATGATCGCGTCATGGTGATGATTCGACGCCGCAACCTCGTGCTCTACAGCGTGGCCTTGATCGCGCTGCTCGCGGTCTCCGCCTACAAGCCGCACGACCTGCCGACCTGGGCGATGGAAGTGGCGCCGGTGGTGATCGTGCTCGTGCTGCTGTGGATCAGCCACCGCCGCTTCCCGCTGACGCCGCTGCTCTACGCGCTGATCTTCGTCCACGCCTGCGTGCTGATCCTCGGCGGCCACTACACCTATGCCCGCGTGCCGCTCGGCGACTGGATGCAAAGCGCCTTCGGCCTGGCGCGCAACCCGTACGACGGCATCGGCCACTTCGCCCAGGGTTTCATCCCCGCGATCGCGGCGCGCGAGCTGCTGCTGCGCCACACCGGCCTGCAGCGCGGCGCCTGGTTGGCGCTGGTGATCGTGCTCGCCTGCCTGGGCGTCAGCGCGCTCTACGAGTTGATCGAGTGGGGCGCCGCCGTGGCGCTCGGCCAGGGCGTGGAAGAGTTCCTCGGCACGCAGGGCGACCCGTGGGACACGCAGAAGGACATGGCGCTGGCGGGCGTGGGCGCCGCGGCGGCGCTGGCGCTGCTGTCGCGCTGGCATGACCGGCAACTCGCAGCGCTGGCCGCGTGCGTCGCAGCGCAACGCGCCTGACGCCAGCAATGCAGCTCGTCATCCCGGCGCTCGTCCATCTGCACAGCTACGTCGATGCGTTGCGCCGCGGCTGGTCGCCCGACAACGTTCGCGGCGCCGCGGCGGCCGCAGAGCAGCTCGCGCGCATCGACGCCGATGCCGCCGCGTTTCTGGCCGCGCTGGATGACCGCGACGCCAAGGGCCCGCCGGTGAAACTGCCCGACGGCAGCGACGTGCAGCGCATCCCTGGGTTCGTGCGCTGGATGTGGGACGGCGAGTTCTGCGGCAGCATCGGCTTTCGCTGGCTGCCGGGCAGCGCCGCGTTGCCGGCGCATGTGCTCGGCCACATCGGCTACGCAGTCGTGCCGTGCAAGGGTGGCCGCGGCCACGCCACCGAAGCCGTGCGGCAGCTGCTGCCCGAAGCCAGCGCGCTCGGCTTGCCGTTCATCGAGATCACCACCGACCCGGAGAACGTAGCCTCGCAGCGCGTCATCGAAAAAGCCGGCGGCTTGCTGTTC